>JANOZG010000078.1:0-2002 GCA_031429275.1 Planctomycetota bacterium | reverse complement strand
CGAAATTAAAAACTCCTGAGAACTTCCGCATTGGAACAGAATTGTCACAATGCAAATACCTCTGTTTCAGCCCACAACCCCAAGTTTTTAACGGCCCAGGGCTGTCCTATGCCCTCGCGAACAAGCTGCCGCCGGAGACCGCTTCTGAAGACGGTTTCAAGAACAGCTCGGAACTGCTGCAGATGTCAGTCATGCAGTTCGAGACCTATCGTGAGCTTGGGCTGAAAGCGCTCAAACGCGCCACCGTGAGTGGCGAGCGTCCGCAGGCCGTCACTTACATCATCTCGATGCCGGAAGAGATGGATAAGGCGCAGTCCAAAAAGGACGACAAGGCGGCCGACGAGGGTAAGAAGCAAAAGAAGAAGCCGCGAAATCAGCAGCAGCTATTCCATCGCGAGACCGGCGAGAGCATACCGTTTCCTGGCGGAAAGACGATGCCTCGGGCCGACGCTGTTGTTGGGCCAACGCCAGCCGTTTCTCAGGTGGTTCTGGTGCTGCCTCGATCCAACGAGCTGAAACTGGACCTCGATCGCTTTCTTCCCGACGAAGGCATTATGCGAGTTCGCATTCGAGCCGGCCGCTCGACGATGAATCCCGATGAGTACGCCAGCCTGCGCCTGATTTTTAGTGCTCACACCAGCAACGACGCCAACTTTACCGAGGTCATCAGTGAGCGTGACATCCCGGTAACGGCATCAGCCGACGACCCTCAATGGATTCACTTCGACATCCCGCTCAGCGATATCCAGCGCAACCCGTTCCGGAAGCTCGAAACAACGTTTCCGCGACGGGATGAATTTCTGCACATCCACAATGTCTCGAATGCGCACGGCGAGGACGAACCTCTGCAAGTGCTGATCGACCACATCGAAATCACCGCTCCGTTTTACGAACAGTGGCCGCCGAAGACTCACAGGGACATTTTCTTTGAGAGCGCCAACAAGAGTGACGAACAGGTCTATGGCCGCGCGGTGCTGAGTCGATTCCTGAAGCGTGTCTGGCGTCGCCCCGTCACCTCGCAGGAAGTCGATCCGTTCATGGCCCTGTTCGCACAGTACCGGCCGGGCTTCGCGACTTTTGAAGACGCGATGGTCGAAGTGCTGGCGACCGCGCTGGCCACTCCGGAGTTCCTCTATCTGACTCAGCGAGCGACGGCCGATGAGACAACGCCATCGGCACAGATCAGCGAGCTGGAGTTTGCCAGTCGCCTTTCCATGTTCTTGTGGGCCAGTATTGCCGACGAAGAACTGCAGGACCTTGCGGAACAGGGAAGGCTGAGAGAGCCAGAAGTTCTCACTGCTCAGGTGAATCGCATGCTGGCCGACCCGCGTGCCGAACGGTTCTCTCAGCACTTCGTTGAGCAGTGGCTGGGGCTGGAGAGGATGAACAGCGTCACTCATGTCGCGGCGAACGACCCTTTGCGAGATGCGATGCTGGAAGAGCCAGTCGCCTTCTTTGAGGAAGTCCTGAAGAACAACCGCAGCGTCATGGACTTCATCCACTCCGATTACGCCGTGGTCAACGAGCGACTTGCGGCGCACTATCGGATTCCGGATGTCTACGGCCCTCATTTCCGTAGTGTGCAGATCACCCCTCAAACGAATCGCGGCGGGCTGTTGACGAGTGCTGCGGTCATGACGATAAACTCAGACGGGACCGATTCGCATCCACTTAAGCGAGGCGTCTGGATGCTGAAGCGTATCCTCGACGATCCTCCTCCGCCTCCACCGCCGAATGTTCCCGAAGTCGATCTGACGGACCCGAAGATTCTGCAAATGACTCTAAAGGAACGGATCGCCGACCACCGGAACAAGCCGGCCTGTGTCTCGTGTCACTCAAGGATCGACCCGTGGGGAATCGCGTTCGAGAACTACGATGCCGTCGGAGCCTACCGGACTCATATCAAGAACCAGCCTGTCGATGCGACTTCAGAACTGTTCAATCGGCAGACGCTGGCTGGAATGGATGGGCTCAAACGCTATCTGCTCACGGACCGACAGGA
>JANOZG010000077.1:0-6921 GCA_031429275.1 Planctomycetota bacterium | reverse complement strand
CAATCGTTCAGTTTATCGACGATGCGATCTGCTTCGCCGCTTGACAACATTCCTCCCAATGCCGGGTTGCCGCGAAGCAGAAGGACTGGACAGCGGATTGCTGCAAAGATCACGTCGATGTCAAAGCCTGCCAGCCAGTCGTCCTCCAGAATCGTCTTCATCACATTCGGATCGAGCTGTCTCACGCAGCTCGCTGTGAAACGAAGAGACACCGGATCACGCACGTCACCGAGCTTCACGGTTTTTCCATCGGCTGTCGGCTTAATCGGGAATTCGCGGAGCTGTGATGCGATTTCGCTGACGGAAAGATCGGTCCGGCTCGCCCACTGACGCATGGCGACAAATGTGGGATGGTAATTGGTTGTTTCAATCTTTTCCCAATAGGACTTCGATGGCGGGTCTTCGAGCACAATCGCCGACACCGCGTTTGGCATTTGAGCGGCCGCAGCAGCCGCAACTAACGATCCCAGCGAATGGCCATAGAGGATCGTGCGCCTGCCGATAGCTTTCAGCGCTGCGACAGCTTCGTTGACATAGTCCTTCACATGGTAGTAGTTGTCGGAGCGGCCGGATTGCCCGTGGCCTCGAAAATCAATCGCGGAAATGCGTAACTGATCCGGCAGCATGCTCGCAAACCCAGAGAACGTCCGCCCTGCTCTGCCCACACCGTGCAGCATCAGCAAATCACGTCCGCTTCCGGATTTCAGTTCAAACATGTGGATGGAAACACCGTCACTGGTCGTAAGTTGCTGAACGGGCATGTAAAGTTCTCGGATGATGAACGGGGCGAAGAAACGTCGATATTGAAACGTAGGACGGGACTCCAGTCCCGTCCTGATCTGAAGTGTGTCAGGACGGGTCTGGAGACCCGACTTACAAAATTCCCAGGATTCTAGACCCGATTTGTAACATATTCGCCCAGCGATCGGCGGCCTGCTTTCATGCGAATTCATCGTCTCACCGCATTTCAGATTCCCATCGCTTTGAAGAAGCCCGTGCGTCACGCATCTCATATGCGTTTCGCAAACGAAACGCTGATCATGCGTTGCGTGATGGACGATGGAAGTTGCGGTTGGGGCGAAGGACTGCCGCGACCGTATGTGACCGGTGAGACTATTGATTCTGCGTGGCGACATCTGGAGGAATCAGATTTTTCGATACTCCGCGACTGTGAATTCAGCAATGCTGCAGATGCAAGTCGTGCGATCGATGCGTTTGACTTTGCAGACGTTGCTGTTGATCCCGGCATCGAAGTGCGGGAGTGTTTTGGGAATTCCGTCCGCTGCGCGCTGGAACTGGCGATACTTGACGCCGCGTGTCGCGCGGAACGGATGAGTCTAGGTGATTTCATTCTCCAGCATTCGGCGGCAAGTGAGTTTTCCACGCCCTGCAATGAAGTCTTTTACAGTGGGGCGGTCACATCAACAACGCCTCGAGGCCAGTGGATTTCGGCATTAAAGATGCGGCTGTTTGCGTTCAGGCAGGTTAAGGTCAAAGTCGGTACGGACGGCATTAGTGACGTTGATTTGCTGCGGCGAGTGCGACGAATCGTGGGACGCAAAGTTGATTTGCGTCTGGATGCGAATGAAGCATGGCATTGCGAGGAAGTGGCGTCGAAAATGGCACCGCTGATGATGTTTGGGCCAACAAGTCTCGAACAACCCGTGCCACATGCTGAAGTCGCGGGTCTCAAACAGGTGCGATCCCAGATCGGCGTGCCAGTCATGCTTGATGAATCGCTGTGCTGCCTGGAAGACGCCCAGCGCGCGATCGCAGGGGGATGGTGCGACCTGTTCAACATACGACTCTCCAAGTGCGGCGGGATATCTCGCTCACTTGATATCGCGGCGCTTGCTCGCAAAAACGGCATCCGCTATCAGTTGGGATGTCAGGTTGGAGAAACCGGAATCCTCTCCGCCGCCGGTCGTCATTTCGCCTGTAACGTGCCCGACATTCGCTATCTGGAAGGCTGCTTTGATCGATTCCTGGTGCGTGATGCGCTCACAGAACAGGACCTTACGTTTCATTACGGCGGCAAAGGCAAACGCCTCAATGGTCCCGGTTCGGGAGTCGATATCAACGAATGTCGTGTTCGTGAATTAGCCGTGCGCACGCTGGATATTATTGCGCCAAAGTAGGCCGGACCAAGCGCAGCGTCGTTCCGGCATTGGCAATCGCGTTATCGACAAAAAAATGTACGACAAAAAGATAATTGCATTGCGTGTTTATATTTTTGTCGTACATCTTTTTGTCGAATATGACATCTCGCTACGAAATCACGTCCGCAATCACTTTGCCATGCACATCCGTCAGTCGATAATCGCGTCCCTGAAACCGGTACGTCAACTGTTCGTGATTGAATCCCAGCAGATGTAGAATTGTCGCCTGTAGATCATGCGGCGTGACTTTGTTTTCGACAACGCCAAAGCCCAGTTCGTCGGTTTGGCCGTAGTTGTAGCCACCCTTAACTCCGCCACCTGCCATCCACATTGTGAAGCAGTCCGGGAAGTGGTCGCGGCCCAGGATTTGACTTGCAGCCGTGCGTCCTTCTCGGAACGGCGTTCGTCCAAATTCACCGCCGCAAACGATCAGAGTGTCCTCGAACAACCCGCGTTGTTTCAGGTCTTCGATGAGTGCAGCGATCGGTTTATCCGTTTTCGCCCATTTGTTTGTGAGTCCCTCCGTCAGACCTTCGCCTGCACCGGTGCCATGGAAATCCCAGCCCCAGTCAAATAGTTGCACGTAGCGAACGCCCTGCTCTACCAGGCGGCGGGCCAACAGGCAGTTGTTTGCGAAGCTTGATTCACCTGGCTTGGCCCCGTAGGCATCCTGAGTTTCCTGAGTCTCCTTCGAAATATCCATCACTTCCGGCACCGATGCCTGCATACGATAGGCAAGTTCGTATTGAGCGATGCGAGTGATCGTTTCGGGATGCCCCAGCTCCTGCGCTTGCAGCTGATTAAGTTCCTTCAGTGCATCCAGAGAGCGTCGTCGAATATTGCGGTCCATGCCAACAGGATCAGAAACGTACAGTACGGGATCACCCTTGGAACGACATTGCACGCCCTGGAACACCGAAGGCAGGAACCCGCTGCCGTAGGAATTCGCTCCACCGTTGGGTTGAACGCCGCTGCTGATCAAGACAACGAAGCCAGGTAAGTCCTGATTCTCCGTTCCCAGACCGTACGTCGCCCATGATCCCATCGAAGGGCGACCCGATCGGGGTGAGCCGGTATAAATCAACAGCTCTGCTGGAGCATGATTGAACTGATCGGTGTTCATCGAGTGGATGAAACACATGTCGTCGGCGACGCGATGAAAATTTGGTACAGCATCTGACAACCATGTTCCGGATTGGCCATGCTGTGCAAATGTGCGAGGTGTGCCCAGTAGTTTCGGCACGCCGGATGTGAATGCAAACGTCCGGCCTTTCAGGAACTCATCGGGACAATCCTGTCCAGTGCGTTTAACAAGTTCAGGCTTGTAGTCGTAGATATCCAGATTTGGCGGAGAGCCAGTCAGATGCAGATAGATGACCCGTTTGGCCTTCGCATCAAAGTGCGGCTTTCGGTCTTCGAGTGGCGTGGTGGGATTGATCGGTATATCCGCTTTCGCCATTCCGCCATTCAGCGATGACAAAGCGATGGCGCCGAGGCCTACGCCTGATGACGACAAGAAATGACGTCGAGTCTGATCTTGCAATTGTTCGAGACTGTTGAGCATCGCGAAAAATCCTGACACGAGGACGGCGGGGCGAACTACGTAGGAGAGTTTCGTCAGTTCCGCAGAATAAAGCTTGGGACCAGCAGCATATCAACTGTGTCCAGCGTTCACCAGGGAAAGTTCCATACGAACGAGTCAGGCTACATGAAAGGCCGATTCACGGGCAAATCGGGAATTGGAAACCTGCGCCGCCTGCTTCCATTAATCTTCCATCATTGGAAGGGGGCTGTTGCGTTCATGTTCCATGACCAAGGTGCGGCCACCATCTCTGAATTCGGAGCAACTCATGTATGCCCGGATCAGCAGCCCGCGCCCGGATGGTCGGTCGATGAATTCTTCCTCTGCGGGGTTCCGGTACTGTATCTGGATTGAATCCTTCACCCTCGTCGCAAATGCGAACTTGCAGGCGGGTACTGTCGATGCGGCAATTTACATGAACTATTTTGGACTGATCGAGCTTGTTGCCGTGCCTGATGGAGTTTGCGAGTCCTTCTTCCAGCGACAATCGCACGGCAAATATATCGCGCATCGAATAGGCGAAGCGTTCCATCTGCTGAACTATCATCTCCTGCAACGCTAATCCAGCGGATGAATTGCTGGGGATGCTGGAGTCAAACTCAACAGGTTCACTCATGGCGCATTAAAGCTCCCGAATGTGAAAGCAACTGCATGGCATAATCAGGGTTTTAATCCGGCCACGAAAGCGCATCGGCTATTTCATGCACCCAAAATCCAGAACCGACGCAACTTATCAGCCTATCTTGCTGATTGCATCGTCCAGATCAGTACACAGTGTCAGGACTTTGTTGAGCTGAGTGATCTTGAAGACGTCCAGAATATCTTTCTGGATGCTGCACAATGCCAGCTTGCCACCAGCAGTGCTGGTTTTCTTATGCATCGTGATGAGTTTTCCAAGGGCCGCACTGGAGAGGTATTCCACCAATGTGAAGTCCAGAATGATTTTCTTTCGGCCGTCTTTGTCAATCAGAGCAAACATTTCCTGGCCGAGCGCATCGATATTAGCTTCGTCCAGGATCTTCTTTTCAAGAAGACGCGCAACGGTTACGCCACTAATTTCTTCGATATCAATCCGACGATCGGACTTTGACATTGCCTGCCCCTCTTTTACAACAATTGAGTCTCGACTACTTTATCGAAACAGTTTTTGGGTCAACAAAAAAAACACGAATTTTCAATCAACGTTGAGTCATTATAACTCCAGTTCAGATTGACGTCAGAGCAGATTCTGAACGCCATTTTTGCGACAATTCTTCGTTGCCAGACGACCGATCATTACCCCCTGTGTCGATGCTGTCAAGCGATGATCCGGTTATGTCTGTGGGAACGGAAGTTTCCTACTGCCGACTGTAACGGCAATTCTGATTCATGGCGCCTGAGTCTGGCAGAATTCCGCTTGAATCGTTTCCGGACGGAATTGCATTTTTGTCGGATTATCAGAAGAAATTTCCGGCAAAGTACTCCGGACTTGCGCTTGCGTCAAATCGGAACCGGGCGTATTGTGTCGCTGCACTTTATGTGCGCTACCTCTGCCAGCATTGTCTTGCAGCAAAACAAGTTGACCCCTCAGATAAACCCAATAGGGAACCCGGTCTGCTCCCGGCCGACTGTCACGCCGACTATGTCTCGGATCACATGACCCGGGCGTCGGGTGCCCACCTTTTTTCTGAACCATGGGTGTCAGCCACGTTTGCTCAAGTCCGCTGGGAGAGGTTTTTTGTTGCGCTGTGTTCCCGTGCCTATTCCGGAACGTACTGTGGGCCATCGCCCTGCTTCCACAGCAGCACACGATTTCGTAGCGATGCCGGCAGTTGTTGGTCCAAACGGCGCTTCGCTTCGGCATCGTGAGTGCGGGTGCTCAGGTGTGCCAGAATGATCAGTTGGTTCTGAAACTTTTCGGCGCGTTCCAGAATGTCGTCGAGATGCATGTGACCGAACTTGTGGATTTTTTCTTTCCGATGCTCCGGACGAAAGAATGTCATTTCCGTGATAAGCACTTCTGCAGTGAAATTATCCGGATGGGCGTCAAGGCCGCCCGGTGATGTGTCTCCAGTGAAGGCCAGGATCGGTGTCAGGAATTCTGCCGCAACTTCAATCCCCTGGAATTTCAAATCACGGATCTGATCGCCCTTGAGTCCATGGAATTCGGGCTTCAGTTTTTTTCGCACGTCGTATGCCACATATCCTACGGAAGGCACTGTGTGCGTCGTGGAATACACAGCCACCCGATGTTCGCGAGACAGCGTGAGTACATCTCCATCTTTGATACCGATCAGTTCGCAATTCATGCGACCGCGATCCAGTCTTTGCCACGCTTTCAACATATGCCAGACTGCATCAACGACTTCCTCCGGCAGATAAATCGTTGGTGGCTCCATTTTCATCATGCGTCGACGTGCAACGTACACTGGTAACGCTGCGAGATGATCCAGATGCGCGTGAGTGACCAGAAAAACCTGAGTCCCCATGAATGCCCACGGGCTGGCTCCAAGCTCGAACCCAATTTTAAGTTCCTGAATTCGCCAATAACTCTGCACTGCCGCGCGGGAGTAACCATCGATTGTTAATGCTTTGTGACGCACGGTTTCATATGGTAGGTTCTCAACCATGATTCGATATGTTTTCCTGTCGCGACTGTGTGAGGTCGCGGATCAAATAGTCGCGAGCATGTTCTGACAGTCGCTGAGCGGTCACAAGGTCGTAATGAACCATGCCAAGAAATAACATCAGGCAGCCCGTGTTCAGGCCATGAATTAAGAGATTGAATACAGAAAGTACTCGATAGATGTTTACAGAACCGTTGACTGAGGTTGCTAGCGGAAGAAAGGCGTACAGTGCACTGATCATCAATGTCATCAGGCTAGTCACAACAGTCGCCCAGAAGGCGATGCCGCGTACGGTTGTGCGATCCATGAGTTATTCCTGTTGCTTCGTGAAGATCAGAATGTGCTGCCGGGGCAGAGCATCAATGGTTTCAGTCCACTTCAGTCCAAACTCCGGCTGTTCCACTTCTTTCTTTGCCTGTGCTTGTGACATTTTGTGAATTTCTTTGATCGGCACTGTTGGGTCCTCTTTACGGTATTCGACCAGGACCACTCTGCCACCGGGCTTCATCGACTTCGCAATATCGGACATCATTTCGTACGGAAATTCGAATTCATGGTACACATCAACCATGAT
>JANOZG010000076.1:0-4364 GCA_031429275.1 Planctomycetota bacterium | reverse complement strand
TCGGGATGAAAGTGAGTGCAAAACGATGCAATTGAATAGGATCAATTGCAATGACAGCAAATGCCGAATACACTGGTAAACGTTAACGGTTTTTGTTTTTCGCGGCTGTGGTGTAGTGGCAACACATCAGCTTCCCAAGCTTAGGATGAGGGTTCGATTCCCTTCAGCCGCTTTGTTTGCTCTTCAAATCATCTCGATGGCGTGAGAAGGCTGTCCTGTGAAAGGACGGCAGCAAACTCGAGCCTCAGAATGACTTCGTGGGGTAGGCTGTGATGACAACGTTTTCGTCTTCCAGCACCAGTTGCACGTAACGACATTCGGGATTGCCAGAGCGTTCTCCTGAGCTGCCGCCGACGTAGCCGATCTTGCGGCCAAGGTTTACGGTATAAACCGTTCGCGCACCTTCTTCGCTTTTACGGACGCCCTTGTCCCCTTTCTTCGTCTTTTCGTACGCTTCATCGATGACGGCCAGAATCTGGTCTCGATCGCCTTCAAAGACGCCATGCTTCGGCTTGGTCAAATCATCCTTGGCATGCTGCATCACGTGCTTCAGGCGATGACCATCGGCACTGCCGGAAACGTAACGCAGGCCGGCTGTGGATTCAAATACATTGTTACGGATCTCCCGAAGCTCACCTGGAACCGGAGCGTCGTCCGACTGCGACTTATCTAAAGACGTTGTGGAATTCCTGGGTGGTGTTGCTGTCGAGTTCTTCGAAGTGGCTGGTTCGCCGCCAGCTGTGCGTTGTTTCGTAACCGGGTCAGGGTCCATGCGAATGGTGCCGGAGCCGGAGTTCTTCTTCGCTTCCGATCTTGGTGGATCTGTGCCGGCAACTTTACTTTCGGCCTTGGTGCTTGAAGTGCCTGACTTTGTCGTTGATGACTCTTCCGGAGCCGATGTGACCTTTGCAGACGTTGAAGCATCAGACTTTCTTACATCAGGGCTGGTCACTTCAGCGGCGCTAGCTTCACTCTTCGTGCTGGAATTCGGCTTGGTGGTTTTCGTCTTGTTCGTCGAGGTCGCCGAAACTGACGTATCGGGAGCGACTGCCACTGGGGACGTTGCTAAAGTTGAATCAGGGCGATCGACTTCCGCGACTACTGGTTCATCAACGTCATTGATGACAACCTTGCTGCGACTTGATGGGGTCTGCGTGGTGCCTGGCGCTTTGGAGTCGTTGCCTGCTACGACGTCCGAGCCACCCATTCCGCCAGCCTTGCGATTCTCAAGCCATGCCGTAAGCTTGGGCTGCAGCCAGACGATCAGCATCACGATGACGAAGACGATCAGCTTCGCGTAGACTTTTCTGCGATAAGCGGCCGCTGTGGCGTCCGAAGCCGGTTGCAACATCCGTTGAACTCCCTGCGACTTTCGATGTCGTTTTGCTAACAATAGCGCTGATAATCTGAATTTGATGGGTCAGTATGTTACCCCGAGTTTTCCTGAATACCCAGTCCAGGGAAAGCGCCAGCGAGGGAAACCCGGCGTTTCGTGCCGGTCTTGACCGCCGCGCAATTCACAGGCGGTCGAATGCCGATACTAGTTTAAAGGGGGCACGACTTCCCAAAATGGGGCGAAACTGTGTATTTTGCGTCTTGGAAGAGTGCGGCACCAGCGTATTCTTCCAAAGCCCCGAACTGAATGAATAAGGCCATTTCGATGCTGCGCTTTTCAAAAACTCAACATTTTGCGTTCGCTTTCCAAATTGCCACTGTGTTGTCGTTGACGCTCCTGTTTCAGGCTGCCGAAGTTCAGGCCCAGTTTGGGAATGCGCGCGGCCCTGCGCCGGAAGTTGAGATCTCGGCGGTGCTGAAGGCTGCGGATGGCGGGCAAACCGAACTTCAAGTCACGGCCGTAGTTCCGGAAGGCTACTACATCTATTCCATGGACCGCGGTTTCAGTGGAGCGACGAAGATCGTGTTGACGGACACCGGATCGTTGAAGGCCGATTCGAAACCCGAATGGACCGCCGATCACACTCCAAAGTCAGTGTTTGAGAAGGAGCTTGATCAGAGCGTTGAAAAATTCTTCGGCACAGTCACGTGGAGCACAATGCTGAAGGGAACAGCTGATGCTGGCAACGTCATCAGCGGTAAGCTCAGCGGTTTGTATTGCAGTTCACCGGAATCCGGTGGCGGTGGAGAATGTGTTCCGTTGCGAAACAAAGTGTTTACGGCAGCATTGGCTCAAGCCGTTCCGGCGGTTGTCGATGTGATCGAACCCGTGGTGGAAGAAGTGAACAACGACACAAATCCGATCACCGTGACTCCGACCATTGGTTTCGGCAGTGCGAAACAGGAGGGTTTGATTCGATATGAAATCAGTCTGGTGCCGCCGCGTCCGCGAATAGGTCAGGAAGTTGTACTTTCGATCCGGGCGATCATTGAAAGTCCCTATCATACGTTCGCTGTTGATCAGAATCCTGACATGGCAGGCCTGCCAACGACAATCGAATTTGGCACAATCCAGGGACTGGAACCAGTGGGCAGTGAGTTCTCTCCATCGGTCGCACCGGTCATTGAGGAGCCAGATGTTGACGTTGTGCAGCGAGTTCATTACGGCGAAGTGACATGGTCACATCGCTTCATGTTAACTGAGCCAACAGCTGCCGTTGATGGTTTGATACGATTTCAAATGTGCAATGAAAGTTCCTGTCTGCCTCCATCCAAGGCAGAATTCGCTTTGACGTTGACGGCTGGTAAGACTGGTGCTGACGTCACCGGGGCAACTCCTCCTTCCCGAATTGATTTGCAGACGGACGGCAACGCGGGCGCGGAGGCAAACGATGGGCCGAAAGAAGGATTGATTGCATTCGTTGTGACTGCCATTGGTGCTGGATTTTTGGCATTGCTGACGCCGTGCGTGTTCCCAATGATTCCGGTCACGGTTGCGTTCTTTCTGAAGCAGGAAGAAAAGCGAGCCGGCAGCTCAATCAAGCTGGCGATTATTTACAGCCTGAGCATTATCGGTGCGTTCACGATTCTGGGTCTGGCAGTGACGGCGGTCTTCGGACCCGCCAGTTTAAATTCGCTGGCGAACAACAAATGGCTCAATCTTTTCTTTGCAGTCCTGTTCCTGATATTCGCGTTAATGTTGATGGGGCTGTTCGAACTTCGCATTCCGTCGTCATTGCTCACGTGGACATCCAAGCGAGAATCAACGGGTGGCATCGTCGGCGTTGTGTTCATGGCCTTGACATTCACGCTCGTCTCTTTCACGTGTACATTTGCGTTTGTCGGAAGTTTATTGGCATGGGCTGCCAAGGGGCAGGTCTTTTGGCCCGTGATCGGCATGCTCGCATTCTCATCTGCTTTTGCTTCGCCATTTTTTGTGCTGGCAATGTTTCCGTCAATGCTGAAGCGACTGCCAAAGAGCGGCGGATGGATGAACGATGTTAAAGTGACAATGGGAATTATCGAACTGGCATTGGTGGCAAAATTCCTGAGCGTCGCTGATATCGGATTCTCAGTTGGCAGCATTCCGGTCTTTATCACATACAAAATCTTCTTAGTGTCCTGGATCGTACTATCAGCGGTCACAGGAATGTATTTATTAGGCTTGCTGACGAAGCCGATGGGCCCTGTGTCACAGAATGTGAAAGCGTTCAAGAACATCTTTGCGATGTTGTTTCTTGTGTTCGCCGTGTACATCGCGACAGGAATGTTTGTCCACAAGATGCCGCTGGCAGGGCTTTGGGACAACGTCGCAGCTTTCGCTCCGCCCAATATTCTTGTGAAGCAGACCGACGAAATGGGGTTTGTGATTTCACATCATGAAATGGACTATGCTCTGGAATTTGAAAAGGCAACCGCTGCTGCAGAAAAAGAACAGCGTCCAATGTTCCTCGATTTCACCGGTGTTAACTGCGTTAACTGTAGAAAAATGGAACGTTCCGTTCTGGTGAACGAGGATGTGCTGGAACGGTTAAACAGATTAGTGCGAGCTCAACTTTACACAGATCTTGTGCCGGGAATTAAAGATCAGGACTTCGCAGAGCAGTTGCTCTTGCAGAATCAGGAGCTTCAGGATCAGTTGTGCAAGAGTTCGGCTCTACCGTTGTATGCAATCGTGTCGGCTGACGGAAAAGAGCTCCTGGATAGTTTTCCGGGGCTGGATAGTTCTGGTGGCAAAGATTTCATCGCGTTCCTGGATCGAGGCCTGAAGGCATGGGAAGAGAAGCAAGCAACTAACGTGGCTGTCCACGAGAATGCCTTGGGCAAATAGGCAGGAGCGTAGTTTCCGCTGCGGTGTTTTGGGGCATCTTTTTGTACCACCCATGCCTCGAAAAACTCTCGCCGAAGGCCACCTGTGTTTTTATTTCAGATTTGAGATTTGAAATTTCAGATTTTGCATCTCACGCCAG
>JANOZG010000075.1:0-3321 GCA_031429275.1 Planctomycetota bacterium | reverse complement strand
TCTTCCGGATTGATTTCGAACTTCATTTCCGGAGCCGTCAAAGCTCGCGAGGGATCTGGAAGGCGTTCGGAATTGTCGGGACGCCCTGTCGTTGGTTCCGTGCGACTCATTTCCGGTTTGAAGACATCCGCCATGCTTTGTTCAAACGCGGTCTTCAAATCCGCAGCGGGGTCTTCAGCGGCAACCTGCTTTGGGCCTTTTTCGCCAGCGTCTGCTGGAACAGCCAGCTCGGTCGATTGCTGTTGTTGAAACTGTGTAACGTCATCAACGGTTGTAGTGAGTGATTCCAATTCGTCGGGCGTGCGATCAGGTATTTCCGGGCGGGTGATTTCCGGGCCGATGTCTTCAAATCGACGGAGTTCAATCTCCGGCTGAATTGGACGATCGGCAATTGGTACGTTGCCTGATTCCGGAAGTTTCACATCCTGATCGCTTTCGATCAGAACTTCGGTAATCACTTGCGGAGGTTCTGGCGCGAGTTCGTTCGCCGCAGCTTTCCGCAACGACATGGGTTCAAAAACTTCCAGTCCTAGAAAGCAGACACCGTGAATCAGGATTGACGCGAACAATGATTTAATGGCGATGTTTCTGTCGCCCCAGCGAGTCGCCAGCATTGTCAGCAGATGTGCGAGCGATGCGGCCATTGTCAGCATCAATGCCAGCGCGATGACATCGTCGCCGCTGAGAGGCGAACCATCGGTGAGCTTGTTGAGTAGCTGACGCAGGGCGTTCATGGTGAGCCTGATGAACTCGTTTCCAGAGGCTGGAATGCCAATGAGAATTTCTTGATCTGCACCTGATGGCAGGCATTCATGACATCGATGACTGCTTGATATTGTCCTTCACCGTCGCCCCGAATCAGCACTGCCTGATCGGCGTAAGCAGCTTTAGCAGCTTTGAGTTCCTGGACAAGTTGGCTTTGATCAAGATCCTGATCTCGAATCGTGATACGTCCGGAGCGATAGACAGTGATCACCAGCGGATCTGGTGTGCGGCTCATGGTCTGCACGGCTGCCGCGGTGGGAAGTTCGACGTCGTATTGCTGGTCGTGAGCTTCTTCAGTAAAGCGCGCGCCAACCATGAAAAAAATGATGAGCAGAAACACAACGTCGATCATCGGCGTCAGATTCAGAACTGGTTCTTCGAGTGTGTCGGTTTTGAGCGGCATGGTGATGTGCGGCGTTGGCTACGGGTCCATTGAAAGTGTGAGGCGTTCGTCGTCGTGTGAAAGTATACCGACAAACGCGAGTCGGACAGTAGTCCTTATCAAATCCCCGGAAAAACAAGGAAAAACCTCAGGTCATGGTCCGACATTGAAAAGACGGTGCTGGCGAGCAGAGTGAAAGGATGGTAGAATCGGCGGAAATTCAAAGGAACATCATATGCCGCTCCGAGATCATTTTCGTCCACCTTTCAATCAGCAATCTTCATGGGAAGAAGTTCACGGTGGCTGGCCGATGGTGATCGTCCAGCAGCTTGGCAAATTGTTGCCATCACAGTATGTTGCAGCGCCGCGTGTCCATCTGGGATCGCAGGCAGAGATTGACGTTGCGGCATATGATCGCGGTGGCCAGAGGATGGAGTACGATCAGGATTCCGGCGGAGTTGCCACCGCCGTCTGGGCTCCGACGAAGCCAACATCGGTGATCGAAACAGAGCTTGCGGATTTCGACGAATACGAAGTTCGAATTTATGATACTCAACGAGGCCGCCAACTTGTCGCGGCGATTGAAATCATCAGTCCGGGCAACAAGGATCGTCCTGAAAGTCGTCGGCAGTTTGTTGCCAAATGCGCGGAACTACTGCGAAAGCACGTCTCTGTGGTGATGGTGGACTTAGTGACCGTTCGTGACTTCAACCTTTACGACGAAATGTTGGAGTGGATCGGTGAGAAGCCTGAAACTCTCAATAGCAATCATCAAACCACCTATGCGGTATCTTGCTGCTGGCGACCGCATGGCTTAAAGCGCTGTCTGGAATCATGGAAACATCCGCTCGCCGTCGGCAGTCCGCTGCCAGTGTTGCCGCTGTGGCTGAGCGATGATCTCGCCATCCCGCTCGACCTTGAGGCCAGCTATGAACAGACGTGTCGCGATCTGCGGATTGTGTGATTTTAATCGTAGATTCTCGCACGCTTGGCAATGTTTATCGTGTCTCCAAAAGCAACTCGCCCAGATCCACCGGTGCCGGCGTTGCCTCAGCTTCGTCCGCAGGAACCGTGAAACGATATTCCGGCAATAACAACGACTGATTGCGTTCAGAACGAAGCGTGAATTCATACTTGCCGACCGGCAGATCGTCGATACGAAACGAACCGTCGCGAGCAACGGTCACCGTGGTATACGGATATTTTTCCAGCTCAAGACCACGCGCTTCATAGGCAGCGATGTAAGCTTTACCCTCATCTGTTGCCAGCCATGCCTCGACGTTGGCTTGACCTTCTGGTGATTCATCGTCCAGCGGAACCGACTTGGGAAGCGTCGGCAGCGGTAAATCGGGACTCACCGTGATCTGTACAAAATTCCACGGAACCACTTCCGGAAAATCGGCAGGCGGGATGAGTTTCCCTACGACGGCACGACCCGCTCCGCCCAGATCCAGAGTTGTCGTTTTGCCCGCCACATATTCGACAGGAACTTCCTGTGACGACGTTGCCTCAGTCGCGCCGTCGAACGCCATAATCGTGATCTTTCGTCCTAGGCGATACGATCCCGGTACAATGCGATCGAATCGATATCGGCCATCCGAGTCAGTCTCTCCGACAATCTGAGTGCTGACATCCGGCCCACTGTCTTCGTCGTATGAATGCAGCCCTTCGCCGTGGATACCGATGGAAACGCCGGGCATCAGTTGATTGCCCACGCGAAACGATCCCTCACCTCGCGCCCAGGCGTTGAGCGTGATCGTTTCCGGAAGCGGGCCGTCGATGGATTTCAGATGAGCATACCCATCGGCGTGCATGATCACGATTTGAAACGGAGTATCAAGGTCCGGAACTCGGAAACGTCCGTCCGCATCTGTCTTCAGTCGCGTTGCTCGTGTCTCCTGGTCGCGGATTTTCCCGTTTCTGATCGTGATTCGATCACGGGCCACCCCGATGGCAATATCGGCCTCTGCAGCGGCTATGCCTTGCGGCGTCAGAATTGTTGCCTGGATGTCGGCGGCGGGTTGCAATTCGAAGTCGATCGTGATCGAGCCTTCGTCCATTTTTATGTCACGAGTCACCGCATTCTTGTAGCCATCAGCTTCAACTCGCCACATATGGGCAGGTGCTTCGCGACGATTCGTCACGCGATATTTTCCGCCGGTAAACTGTTCCGC
>JANOZG010000074.1:0-3677 GCA_031429275.1 Planctomycetota bacterium | reverse complement strand
GACTCGCTGTGGAAGTGGTATCTGGCGACACCGACTTGAACGCAGGCGGGTTTGCATAGGCGGAAGATTGTTCGTTAACCGGTGGCAACTGCGTCGATGGATCAGAGTACTCGCGAGAAGTTGCGACGCTCGAAACTGGTTGCGACGGCTGACCAGCTGGCTGCGAACTTATTGAGGAAGCACCTTCAATCACAGGTTGCTCAAAAGCAGCAGGTTCGAACTTGTCAATGGTGGACTGTTTGGCTCGTCGTGCAAGAAACTCGTCAGATGGACTGGCCGATGGATATTCCGGAGCAACGTTTCGATGTTTTGAGTTCGAAGGTGAAATCTTAGCAAGAATTGCATTCGTCATTTTTGTTGTTTGCGGGTCTGGATGTTTTTGCAGTGCATTCTGGAACCACTCAACAGCTTCGGTGTCATTGCCCTGTTCATGCAACACATAACCAATGTTGTAGTTTGCCGCCGATTCACCGACTGCGTAAGTCAGATGCGACAGTGCCTGGTCATACCGATGCACACGAGCGAACACGACGCCGAGCTCGTACCGACAGACCTGGTTTTCCGGATCAATAGCGGATGCCTCTTCGAAGGCTGCGATCGCTTTCGGCCATTCTTCCTGCTGCGTATACAGGCGGCCAAGCTCCAGACGAACCTGAGGATTTGAGGGCAGGTTTTGAGCAACTTCAAGCAGGATCTCTTCGGACTGCTGGATCCGCCCGCAAGCCAGTTCAATGCGGGCCAGTCCAAGCTGAGCCTCGATGTTGTCCGGGTACGCGATCAGCAACTCACGATATTTTTGTCGCGCTTCGCCGTATTCTCCAACGTCTTCCTGCCAGCGTGCCCAGGCCAGAAGAGTGCGTTCCGGATCTTTTTTGAATACTTTCTGTGCGGCTCGGAATTCTGGACTGAGGTCTGCTTTGGTGCCACTCGGAATTGCTGATTTGGTATCCGTTTTCTTTACACCCAGAGAGGCGAAGGTTTCTCCGAACGGCATTTTGAGACCGCTCGAAGCGCAGCCGGATGTAAATCCCAGGCTAGCGATGATCAGCATTGCGTTCAATTGAATGAATTTCATTTGGCACCTCCCTGTGCGCAGTACTCCCCAGTGACTTCGGCCATCCATGTTTTTCAACTTCAGCAGAAAATGCGCTTGGTTAAATTTCCTCCATGCATGAATTAAGAATCACACCGCCTTTCGGCAGTTTTCGTCCGACTTTTGTGCTCTTGGCAGTAGCCCGTCGAGCGTGCGACAAAAAAACGCGATGGCCGAAACCATCGCGTCATTTAGATTCTGTGATCGGTCCATTGTCCGCATTCACATCACGGAGTGCTTCCGGCTGCATCAGCTGCACCACCACCGCCACTACTACCGGCTGATGATATTCGCGGTGCCGGGATGCTGCCAATATACATCGAATTGATGGCCTGCACTTCGGATGCGGCGCGGCTGATTTCCTCGCATTCGCGAAGCGTAACTGGCACGTCCAAATTTCCGCGTGTCAGAGATGCTAATTTTGAATGCACCATTTCCATTCGTATCGCATCCATTCCGTCGTCGTGCGTGGATTGTACATAGACTGCACGATGTTCTGGAGGAATCACAAAGACAATGCGCTCCAGATGGATCTCGCCAGCGCGCGTCAACTGATTTGTTGACGGATCGAAATGACGATCGTAGAGAGTCGTCTCTTCTTGCCATCCGAGACTTACCTGAAAGCCAATCATATCATGAACTGCGGCTCGATCCTGACAGACGTACGGCAGCGGCCAGTAGTGCTGACTGTAGTAGATGTGGGAGAACTGCTGCTTTGGTTCGCTGGAACGCGGACTTGCCGGCCAGATCTTGCCTTTTTTGCAATGAGCTCGTTCGCCGGGAGGGAGCAACGCCTTTTCGGCCCACCATGCGTCGGAACCCGGTTCATGGCAACTTGTTTTATCGGTGTGCCCGAAAAACTGCGGCCCCGTTGCACAGCCCTGGATTGCTCCAACGGCCAATAAGGCCAGCGGCAGAGTTAATTTCCTCATGGCACAATCCACTCGTAACACTGAGGTTCGTTTGATGAAGCTGACCTCCAAGTCAGCCACCTGGGCGTCCGGCGAATTCTGCCTGTGAACAGCAGCCGCGCAGAATTCCACTCAGGATTCATCATTCTGTTTCGGTCATTGGCCTTGCGTCGTGACAGCGAAACCGTACCCAGAGGAAAAATCGGCCACGGATGCTGCGGGAAAATGGGAATGCCCGCAACAGATTACCCAGCTTTGCAATGTTTTCGAGCGAGTAACAATCAGTATCTATGAGCCAATGGTTTGGAATCATCAACGAATCTTGTTGCCTGCGAAACCTATTCTTCAGTAATCAGGATTGATTGATTCGCTGCAATAGAATCTGGAATGATCTGCAGCGTTCCATCAGGCCACTGGACTGTAATCCGATCGACACTTTCTGCATTTCCCAATCCAAAATACAGGGGCAATAGACTCTGCGACAGGTAACCCGATTTTCCATCGTGTACCTGCGTCTGGACCTGGTCGCCAATCGACAACTGAACAATCGCTCCAAGGCCGTCACTTCCGGATTTTGTGCCACGCAACCGAACCTCAAGATATCGCATTTTAGAATTTCGCTCGGAGAGATTGCTGACCAGAACCATTGGCGGCGAATTGAAATCGTTGGTCACAATATCCAGATCTCCATCGCGATCCAGATCGAAAACGACAGCCGACCGCGTCCCCAGTGATCCCCAGACTGTTACCTTGCCACTCCGTCCTTCGCAGGCTCGATGATTTGCGTCGGCTCCTGAACAGTTCAGCTCAAACACCGGGGCCGCAGATCTTCCGTTTCTGCGAGGTTCGATTCCAAGAATGAACTCAGCATCACGAAACGTCTTTCCCTGATCGTTAATCAGCACAGAATTGACATGATAGCGATGTGGGAAATTCATGCATGAAGCAACAAAGAGATCCTGGTACCCATCAGCATTCAAATCTCCAACGCTCGGTCCCCAGGGCCAATAATTGTCTGCATTCACTTCGACAGCAATCTCTCGGAATCCGCCTGCTTCTTCTGCGACATAGAGCGCGCTTCCCAGAATATTCTTTCGTGGAACTCGGCTTTGCAGGTACGATTCGGGCATCTGGGTTTGCGGGACCCGCTTCTTCTCGGCTTCAACGCCAAGAATATTTTCCGATAATTGCCACATGTCAGCATGCATATTGGTGACATAGAGATCCATCCGTCCGTCATTGTTGTGATCAAAAGATTTTACCCCCATACCGCCCCAGACGGCATTTGGAAACATCTCAAGGCTGCGATCCTCGAATCGTTTTCCTTCCAGATTCTGATAATAGACGTCATTGCCCTGCATGTTCAGTACATAAAGGTCCATCCATCCGTCCTTGTTCGCATCCATTGGCGTAGCATCGCCTGACCAGCCATTCTCTTTGAGGCCGGTTTCTTCCGAGACATCGCGAAAGTGGTTGGCCCCTTCGTTGTGATAGAGGATACTCTGTTCCGACATTTCCACGTACATGTGCCCGCCGAATGCTTTTTCCGATCCAATGAAATATGGTGCTTCTTCAAGATTCCGATCGCCACTGTAGCCGATCTCATCGGTGGTAAACTTGCCGACATTGGTTAGCAGTAGATCAAGCAGCCCATCGCGATCATAGTCAAAGAA
>JANOZG010000073.1:0-5903 GCA_031429275.1 Planctomycetota bacterium | reverse complement strand
ATCAGGCAAGAAGCAAAAGCGGCATGCTGGATTCGCAGGCGTATTGGGATGAAAACAGTGATTCGATTGAGAGTCGCAGAGACGAGCATCGGAGGGTTCCGCGGGAGGAGTAGAGTGGAGGAACGGACATCATTTCCGTTCAGGCATCGAATGGCAAGTGTGCAGCAAAAAACACACGTAGATCTAACGAAGCGGCAGGAATTGCCGATGGGCCAGATTGCCCCGGAACAATTCGCTCAACGTGCCTGAAAAATCGCACAATGGATTTCAGTGGCGTGTTATTCTGCGGACACGTCTTGCAACGTCGCGATCAACCTATTTCAGTCGCGTGATGCCGGGAATTCGCTGTCTGCTCTTGAGGATCATGGAAGATGCTCGTCAAAATCCTGTTATCTATCGGACTACTTGCCGCACCGTTTGCTTCTGCATATACGTCCGACACCACCCCGGATTCGTCGGCCAATCCTGTTGAGGCATTACCGGCGGCACAGAAAGACGATGCTGTTGCCGCAATTGATGCTGCACAAAACGCCGCTGCTGCCGAAAAGCCATCGGAGTCGCAGACATGGATGCTGCGATACAAATTTTTTCCTGGCCAGCAACTGCGGTACAAGAATACGGAAAGTGTGACTCTTGACGCGATGCAAGGCGAACTTCGTAAAGTTGATATCACAAGTTTTGAACAGCGGCGTGTGTTCACGGTCGCCTCAGTCGACGAAGCGGGCTCAGCGAAACTGGCGATGCAATATGAATTCGTGCAGATGCAGCGACAGACAAACGACTTGCCACCGGTAATGTTTGACACAAATATGGAAGCCAAAGATGTTCCGCCGGAATTCAAGAACACAGCGAGAGATCTCAAGGGCAGTGCGCCGAAGTTCTGGATCTCCAATCTTGGGGCCGCGTTGCAGGAATCAGATACCGCTGAAGGGTATCGGCCTGCGACAAAACCAGTCGCTCAGGCAGGCAACGTCATCGTCGGCGACAAACCCGCAGGTGCCGCAACAGGCGATGTGAAGCAGGCAGTCGCTGAATCTTCAACGGCAACCGAGGAACCGGCAAAGACTGAAGAAGCCATTACCAAAAAGAACGTCCAGTCTGGTTCTGCAAATGCAGTTACGTTCCTGATGCCGCTGCCGGAACACGCAGTTGCAGTCAATGAAACCTGGCGAGAAGTCATTCCCGTCAATATCCGTGTCACAGAAGAAATCAGCCGCAAAATTAACATATTACGCACGTTTCGCCTCGAATCTGTCAAAGACGGAATCGCGACGATCTCTTTTCGCTCCTCAGTTGAGGCTGCTGTCAAAAGTCCAACCATGAGATCTCAATTGATCAAAGCCACTCCCAAAGGCACACTGACAATTGATATTGAACGCGGCGTAATGCACAAGCGGGAATTGCGCTATGATGAAACGGTCCTTGACGCAATTGGGCAAAACAGCGTTGTTCTCTGCAATGGCAGCAGCACCGAAGTATTGCTGGACTAGTGCTCGATCAACAATGGATTGATGGGTGGCCGGGGTTGGAGGGCGGCAGCCCGAAACCCCGGGGCTTCCTTCGCTCCGCTCAGTCCAGCCACGGCCACCCGATCCATCAAGGTACGCCACCGGGTTTATCTCGGTGGCGATACGTCGTTCGCTTGTCAAAACTGCATCGCTCCGCGCGCATGACACGGCCCAAAAACTTTACAAACTAAAGCCTTGTCATCAGTCCGTACTTTTCAGACGTCTTGTTGAATTTCGCTCGCAATGCTTCGCCAAGATCGATTCCAAGGTCCATGGCGATCAGGTCCACGCAAACCAGGACGTCCGCAAGTTCTTCCTGAACATGCTGCGTTCCGACTTTACCGCCGACCATGCCTAAGCGAGTCCGTTCGAGTTTCTTGAGCTCATTACAGACCTCGCCCGCTTCCCCCGCCAGCTCCAGTCCTCGAAACGAAAGCGGAATATCCGCGCCATTGGCCCATTCAATGTGACGCTTTTGGTTGGCGTCCCTCAGTTCCTGCAGATCCATATTCGCTTCCCAGCACCTTTGAAAAGACTGAAGCATACACAAAAAATTCGGCACGCCGCCAAATCACAGTCGAAGAAAAATCCTGTTCCGATACAAGTAGTACAGGAACAGCCATTTTGCGAAAAGGCTGCCTGCCACGAGTACCACGGTAGCCCAGTCGCCACAGAGTTCTGCGGTTCCGCTCAGGAAGAATGTCGCCATCTTGCTGAAGTCGATGAAACGCGGCGCAATGAAGATTGTGATCGCGTTCATGCCTATCACGGTCCAGACAAACGACCATTTCTGCCAGCGAAGCACGTCGATGACGGCGTAAAAGAGACACAACAGAAGAAGACTCCAGCCGCCAGCCACCAGCACGAACGAACTGGTCCAGAGGTTTTTGATAATCGGGAACTTCTGGCCCCACCATGTACCGACAACGACGCAGAGAATTCCGCTGCCGAACAAGCCAGCGGACTTCATCCAGCCTGTTTGGGCACTCTTCAGCCACTGCCCTGCAAGAGCCCCCAGCAGCACTGTCGCTATGGCGGGAATCGTCGATAACAGCCCTTCGTTGTCTCCAAAGCCGTAGTACTCGTCCATGATCTTTCCGGGAAGGTAATTTCGATCAATGTAACCGCAGAGATTTCCTTCCATTGTGAAGTCACCGGCCGTGCCGTTCGGCACTGGAACCAGCGCAAGCACAGCCCAGTAGCCCAGCAGGATCCCGAAGATCGCAGCGACCTGCCCGCGAAGCTTGAGATTCAGAAAGAGGACCGCCGTGATGCCGTAACACAGCGCGATGCGCTGGAGCACTCCGGCGTATCGAAGGTTTGCGAAATCAAACTTCAGGAGTCCATTGCAGATGACTCCCAGCAAAAACAACAACGCCGTGCGTTTCAAAATGCGAGCGTACGCCTGGGCTGGTCGATCTCGAAATTTCTCCAGCGAAAACGGAATCACGCAGCCGACCAAAAACAGAAACAACGGAAAGATCAGATCATAGAATCGAAAGCCTTCCCATTCGACGTGCTCAAACTGATCCTTCAGCCGTGCTGCCGTGGGCGAATCGAACCGGCTGAGAATCTTCGTGGCGAGAATGTCGCCCCCAACAATCCAGAACATGTCAAATCCTCGCAATGCGTCGAGTGATCTGAGTCTTGACGCTGGATCGACCGGCAGGTCTGCTGGCTTCGAATCTGGTTGATCGTTCATTGGCCACTTAGCTGTTTGAGAATGCTCGATATCGAATGAGTGATAAACCAGGCCACCAGCTGTTGACCCGTTGGCTTTCTGAATCAGGCACTGATCGGGCCTTCTTTGCGGGCGCGATCGTAGAGTTCTCGCCAACGTGGCGTGCCGTCGTCGGGGACGAGACGCGTGTCAGCTCCATCGGCAAAATACGGATAGCGGTCGTTGTTGGCGGCAGTCAACATAAAGTTCACCTTGCCGTTGTTGGCGGTGTACATCCGGCGGCCGTCTGCCCATGTGGTTTCAATGAGTCGCTCAGGCTCTGGGCGTTCTTTGGGTTTCTCGATCTTCAGTTTATCCACGAGATCACGATTCACTTCGTAGCCCAACCCCGGCCGATCGGGCACCGACGAGTGTCCATCCTTCAGAAGAATTGGCTCCGTGAGCAGATCTTGTTCGAACAATTGATGACAATTCACCGCAGGCCAGACGGCCTGTTTCAGAACTCCACCGAAGTGCAGCGAATGAGCAGCCGTCAATCCGCTGCCCACAAGCTGCAGCCACAGAGGAAATCGCGTTTCCTCGCAGAACCGTCCGATTTTCATCAACTTCGTAGCACCGCCGCCGGCCACGAAACCATCACAGCAACGCGTTTGCGCGCAGGTTTCAGGATCAGGCGTGCCGTAGTGAATAGCGACTTTCACGTGAGTCGCATTCGTGATTTTTCGATTCCCATCAACGTCTTCCTGAGGAATCGGACCTTCGAAAATGTCCACCTGCGGATACTTACCAAGCCGTTCCAGAATTGGAATGCCCTGTTCGGCCGTTCGCAGAGTATCGTTGAAGTCCATGTCGATCTTGAATTCTGGCGGAACAACCTTCGTCGCCATCTCAACCTGCTTGAAAACATCAAACCATGGACGCCCTTTTGTCTTGTACGACATGTATCCCAGCCGCATCGCTTCTTTGCATTCGGATGTCATATCTTCTGCGGACGTATCAATGTTCCACCACGACAAGGGAGTCGTCTGATTGGACTTCTTACCCATCAGCGCGTGGACGGGCACATCAGCCGCACGCCCGACGGCATCGAACAGTGCCATCTGCAATCCAGCACCAAGCGAGTCGTCCCACATGACTTCAATCGCACTGCGGCCGATGACTCGCTGCACGGCTTCATCAGGCGTCACACCCCATGTGTAAAACAACAGCGTTTCACCAGTGCCGGTGACTCCGCATTTCAACGTGACATCGCAGAGTTCTGTATAACGCCAGTGAGGAATCTCGCGATCCATATTGCGACGCGGTGTTGGCCGGAATTCCAGTTTCACGGTCGTGCGTTTGACATCCGTGATCTCAAAATGCTTCTCTGCCGCCACGGCCCCGTTGGCTCGCAGAGCACTACGGCTGAAGCCAGACAGCGCCAACGTACCCACAATCCCGGCGGATTGTTTCAGAAACAAACGTCTTGCAGAAACCATAGTGTTGTCCCCCCTGAAGAAATGATGGATAAGGATTATGGTGCAGAGAAGGTAGCCCGGGCAGTCACTGACAGCGCGATAAACAGCAATTGTGACAAATCTTCAAAGGTGTCTTTTGAAACCTTCAACAGAACTTCCACTCCCACGCGCTCTTTCGCACTCATTCGCAACTTCGCCATCGGTCCCGCAGAGCGGAGACATTGCGACGATCTTCATTTCTCTCGCCTCCGCAGACTTAGCGATGCGTACCAGCGGGCGAGACGTTCCGGTGAGACGCCCAGTCGGAATCCGGCAACACACAGTTGATTGATGAGCGTTGTGCGAAGCAGTCCCAGCGTCTTCCAGCGTCGACCGGACGTGCTGGCGGCAGAAGGGGCCACACGGATTCGGCCCTCTCGATGAAGACGCTGGCAGAGTTCGTAGTCTTCCATTAACGGCCAGTTTTGAAATCCTCCGAGACGAAAGAAGTCGCTTGATCGCAGGAACAACCCCTGATCACCATACGGCAATTGAAGCAATCGACTTCGCAGATTCGTTCCCCATTCCACACAACGCAGATTCCAGCCAGGCTGGTCAATTTGAAAACGAAAAGCACCGGCGATGGCACCTGTTTTCAATGTGGAGTGAATCTCTTCGACAAAGGTGGCGGGAAGCCGTGTGTCTGCATGCAGGAACAGCAGGAACTCGCCACGGCTCAATGCCGCTCCTGCATTCATCTGTCGGCCGCGACCGCGATTGGCTGTCACCACCCGACAGCCAAGTTTTTTCGCCAGTTCCACTGTCGCATCCGTGCTGCCCCCGTCCGCGATGATGACTTCGCAACGAGTGTTCTGCATAATCGGCTTCAGAGTCGCTTCCAGTTGGCTCGCTTCATTCAGAGACGGGATAACCACTGACAACAATCCCGGCTGCTGCTGAGGAAGACTATCGGTGAAATCGTTTCCCAACCGGCGAAGGAAAACGAGATTCTCTGCCTCATCGATATCCGCCAGCGTCGAAAGCAATCCGACCGACATTTTCAGGTCGCGACAGCGTTCCTTAGTTTGGCTCAGAACGCGTTCCGTGCCCCAGTCGATCTCGGCGAAGATGCGAGGCTCCGGCTGGTTCATTCCGATCAGATAGTAACCCCCATCGTCGGCCGGTCCCAGCACGACATCATGTTGCTCCAACTGTTGCCAGGCATCGCTCAGGATCTCGGGCGACAAGTCCGGGCAGTCTGTGCCAATCACGACGACG
>JANOZG010000072.1:0-12314 GCA_031429275.1 Planctomycetota bacterium | reverse complement strand
TCCGGCCCGCGTCGCAGTTGGTTTTGCTTACATTGCCAACCCGGCATCGCTCGTTCCACATATGTGGACCGAAGCCTGGATTGATGGTCAATGGATTCCCTTTGACGCCACTCTTGGTGGCGAAGTCAATCCTTTGACGCGCGTCAAAGTGATGGACTCACCATTATCCGACAACGTTACGAGTGGCACTTTGCTGTTTGTACCACTTTTGAATTTCCTCGGCCGTGCCACGGTGGAGATTCTGCCGGAAGAATAGCCTGAGCTGACGACAAGGTGTTCGTTGCGGTCGAAAACGATTCTCCAACTTGTCGCGACCTTCGACCAGATTCGTGCTGATCACAGTGTCACGCTGTACTTTTGAACGTGCATCGCTCCAGTGCTTCGCAGCGCAACAATAGGAAATCGTTCCTGGCAGTGAAGAACATACAAATTAAGCGAGCGATGAGCCAACAGTATCTGTGCCGCTGAGTGTTGCGAATGGCAGATTGCTGCTATCATTCTGCATGCCTACCGGCGATTGACACGCCTCTTAACCTTCCGGGGAGAAACCATGCGATTTCAGCGACTTTGCTTATTTTTGGCCGCACTGTGTGTGGCGACTGTATCTGCGAATGCAGAAGACTGGGTCGAACTTTTTGACGGCAAAACACTCGAAAACTGGGATGGCGATCCGAACATCTGGAGTGTTCGTGATGGCGTGCTCACAGGTGAAACTGGCACCGAAGGGCCAAACAAGCTCAGCCGAAACACGTTCATCATCTGGCGAGGTGGTGAAGTCGATAACTTTGAGCTTGAACTTGAATATAAGATCGTAAACGGCAACTCCGGAATTCAATATCGCAGCTTTGAGCTGCCTGATGCCAAATGGGGCATCGGCGGATATCAAGCCGACTTTGAAGCGGGAGATACATATTCAGGTATTCTCTACGGCGAGGCGTTCCGCGGCATCCTGGCTCAACGCGGTCAGGCGACTGAACTGGTTCGCAAAGATGGTAAGTTTGAAGTCAAAGAAACCGCGAAGATCGGGGAGACCAAAGAGATCCAGTCGAAGATTAAGAAAGAAGACTGGAACAAGTATCGCGTCGTTGCTGACGGATACCACTTTCAGCATTTCATCAATGATGTTCAGACGATTGATGTGACCGACAACGATATTCAGGATCGCCGCGCGGCTGGTTTGTTGGCTCTGCAGGCTCATGCCGGCCCAGCCATGACAGTTCAATTCCGCAACATTCGACTCAAGAAACTGCCGGCCCCTAAAAAGGTGGCATTGATCGCCGGGAAACCAAGCCACGGCTATGGTGCTCATGAACACCGCGCTGGCTGCATGTTATTGGCTGAAGCATTGAACTCGTCAAATCTCGGCATCGAAGCCAGCGTCTATACGAATGGATGGCCACAGGATGATTCCGTTCTGGACAGCGCCGACACGATTGTCATCTACACCGATGGTGGTGGCGGTCATCCCTTCAACAGCAAACTTGATCGATTGAAGGCGCTTGAAAAACGCGGTATCGGCATGGTGTGCCTGCACTATGGCGTCGAAGTTCCGAAGGGAGCTTCAGGCGACGCTTTCCTTGATTGGACTGGTGGTTACTTTGAAGCCGACTGGTCGGTAAATCCGCACTGGACGGCCAATTACACGAAGTTCCCTGATCATCCGATTGCGAACGGTGTCAAGCCTTTTCGAATCAATGACGAATGGTATTACCACATGCGATTTGCTGGAGAAGACGCGGGTATCATCAATATTCTCACTGACCTTCCTCCGCGTTCGACTCTTGTTAACGAAGATGGAAGCCTCGCTCGTCCAGACGGCCCGCACAACAATAATCCAATCGTCCGCAAAGCTATTTTGGAAGACAAACTTCCTCAGACCATGGCATGGGCAAGATCGCGAAAAGATGCTGGTCGTGGCTTTGGATTCACAGGCGGACATGATCACTGGAACTGGGGCAACCGTGACTTCAGAACGCTCGTTTTGAACGCCATTGCCTGGACGGCGCACGCGAATGTTCCAGCAGACGGAGTTCCATCAATGGATCTGACCGTTGCCGATCTGCAGAAGAATCAGGATTACGAAGTTCCTGGCAATTTCAATCCGGCTCGAATTCAAGCCATGCTTGACGAATGGGCCGCAGCCAGGAAATAGCCGTCTATAAAGTGAGCCGCAACGCGCTAGTGCTCGGTCAGTCGGGATTAATGGATTGGGTGGCCGAGGCTGGACATAGCGGAGCGAAGGAAGCCCCGGGGTTTCGGGCTGGTGCCCTCCAACCCCGGTCGCCCATCAATCAATGGCTGACTCAGCCCTGATGCTCTGTCAAGGCTTATTTCTTGCGTACGACGGACTTCCAGTCCGTCGATAAACGTTGCCTCCGACGGACTGGAAGTCCGTTGTTCAAATACAACTCAGCCTCAATTCTAAAAGCTGAAAAAGCAATTGCTGCGGGTCGATGCCATAAGAGCTCGGGCAATTCATCCGCAGCCCATGGCCTGTTACACACCGCCACCCAGTTTTCAATTCTAAATCCCGATGGCGTAACGTCATCGAAAACAAAGGTATGATTTCGTGGCAAATCCAGTTCAACCTGTTCTTCTCAACGGCAAATGGACATCCAGTGTCGGAACATCGACTTTTCAGGCTGTGAATCCCACTACCGAAGAACTGCTGCCTGGGTCGTTTCCTGTAAGTCCATGGGAAGAAATCAACTCAGCACTTGATGCCGCTGCAGATGCAGCGCGACAAATGCGAGGCTGGCCAGGAAGTCGATTTGCGGACTTCCTCGAATGCTACGCCAAAGAAATTGAAGCACGAGCAGAACTGCTGATTGAAGCAGCTCACGCCGAAACAGGCTTGCCCAGGTCGCCGCGTCTGAAAGATGGCGAATTGCCTCGAACGACCAATCAATTGCGCCAGGCCGCAAAAGCCGCTCGAACAAATTCGTGGTGTTCGCCTGTGATCGATACAGCGGGCGGTATTCGTTCCATGCTGGGACCGATCGGGCCGGTCGTGGTCTTTGGACCAAATAACTTTCCGTTTGCGTTTAATGGAATCTCTGGCGGCGATTTCGCTGCCGCTATTGCGGCTGGTAACCCGGTGATTGCGAAGGGCCACCCATGTCATCCTGAGACGACTCGCATTTTTGCCGACGCCGCACTCACGGCGATCCGAGAAACCGGGATGCCCCAGGCCTTGGTTCAGTTGATCTATCGCACAAGTCATGAAGACGGTGCCAGGCTTGTTTCTGACCATCGTATCGGAGCGTCTGGTTATACTGGTGCTCGACATACAGGATTGACACTCAAGGCGGCCGCCGACGCAGCTGGCAAGCCAATGTATCTGGAGCTTTCGAGCATCAATCCGGTGTTTATCATGCCCGGCGCGCTTAAGGAACGATCGGCTGCTCTGGCGGATGAGTTTACGAGCAGCTGTCTGATGGGGACCGGGCAATTCTGTACTAACCCCGGTTTGGTCGTCCTGCCTGCAGGGGAACATGGTAATGCGTTTGTCGCTGCCGTTGCGGAACGATTCAGCAAAGCCAACGTCGGAACAATGCTGGCCGAAGGTGTTCGAAAGAGTTTTGCAGCTGGCATTCGCACATTAATCGATGCTGGTGCAAGTCTCGTGACAGGCGGTGAGCCGGGCGGTGGCAAAGGAATCTGCTTCCAGAACACGTTGCTGACGGTTCATGGCAAGCAGTTCCTTGTAAACCCGGAAGTTTTCCAGACGGAAGCGTTTGGAAACGGTTCGCTCTTTGTTCTTGCCGATTCGGCAGAACAGATGGCCGAAATCGCTGAGTCTCTGGAAGGCAATCTTACCGGCGCGATCTATTCCGACACCGCAGGCGGTGATGACGCCGACTATCCCGCGGTCGAGCAGCCACTGCGAACGAAGGTTGGCCGATTGTTGAATGACAAAATGCCGACGGGCGTCGCCGTCAGCCCTGCCATGAATCATGGCGGGCCATTTCCTGCGACTGGACATCCCGGATTTACAGCTGTTGGCATCCCAGCTGCTGTCATACGTTTTGGCATGTTGCAGAGTTACGACGCAGTTCGTCCGCATCGTCTGCCTCCTGTTCTGCAGAACAAAAACCCAGGCGGCGTTTGGCGCTGCATTGATGGTGAATGGTCACAGCGAGATATTTAGACAACATGCAGCCTCTGCCGCATCATCATGGACGATGCATTGGGATGACAGCTGCCGGCTTTCTCAATTGAAAGTTTATTCCAACGCCCTGTTAAGTACCTGGCGTAAGGTGAGTTATCCTCGCGTCGCTTCAATGCGGCCATCCATAATGCTGACTTGTGAAATTACGTCCGCGACTTCATGTGGTACGCGGTCCGCCGTCAATTGACATCAAAAAAACCGGCAAACACGCTATTTCGTCTGCCACGACTCAAAACTGCAGAGATATTCCGAGCCGACTGCGCTTGGAGTTTTCATTCAGATATTGGGGTGTATTGATTCTGACGTAAATAAAAAATCCCGAAGCAGTTGACGCCTCGACTGCGCATCCTCAACTCTCCCCTATAAGTGGATATCGCCATGGAACCACAAGATCTCGCGCTACCGTTGCGCACACCGCATGGGCGTTATGCCTGGCTTGTCATTGCTGCAATGATTGTCCTTGTCGATGTCACCTTGTTTCGTTCGGATGGTTTCGCAGGCCCTGCTCTGTTCTTTCCAGTCGCCTTGACGCTGTTGTTGCGGGGCCGACTGCAAGTGACATGGAGCATGCAACTGTTCATCATCATTGCGTTGTTGCTATGTCTGTGCGGAAGCATGGCATGGGCTGGAGGAACAGGCCAAATTGTAGCTGCAATCTGGCTTCTCATTGCGGGCAATCTTGCCGCGCAGGGCGTGGTACCGTATCTGCTGGAGACGATCATCGCAATCGCTGGAATCATCCCCGGTGGATACGAATTTCTGCACGGTGTTCAGCTGAACTGGCGGCGAATTGTTCTGGATCCGGTTGATCATGGACGTCCATCGCAGGCTATGAATTACATCCTGCCAATTGTCAGCGTGATCGTATTTGGTTCTGTGTTTATCATGGCGAATCCAGATGTCATCAGAGAAATTTCCAGTTGGATTTCCAGCATCTGTCTGCAGATCCAGAACTGGTTTTCGCGGTTTTCGGCGTATGAGATCTTTGTTTGGTGTTTGTCGTCTTGGTTTACAGCCGGGTTGCTGTCCCCGGTTGTTCGCAGAGCAGTTGAAGCCACCGGCATCCTCGCGGACAGCCCAGAGCAGGAATATGTTCATCCCATGTTTACACCATTTCGAAATACACTGTTGACTCTTATCGGTCTGTTTACGGTGTATCTGGTTTTCGAATTCTGCACCCTATGGTTTCGCAGGTTTCCCGAAGGATTTCATTACTCGGGTTATGCACATGAAGGATCTGCATGGCTGACGGTTGCTCTGGGGCTGGCAACGCTGACACTCTCGTTAATTTTTCGAGGGTCGATGATGAATGATCAACGATTGGGCTCTCTCAAGAAGCTGGCGTGGATCTGGTCAGGATTGAATTTTATGCTGGCGGCATCCGTCTACAATCGGTTGCTGATTTATGTCGATTTCAACGGCATGACGCGGATGCGAGTTGTTGGATTCCTCGGAATCTCAGCTGTCGTGGGAGGATTCATCCTGGTACTCGTGAAGATCACGCAACGTCAAAAATTCATCTGGTTGATTAGCCGCCAGATTTGGGTGCTGGCCTTTGCCATTTACGTCTATATCGCGATTCCGGTTGATATGCTGGTGCATCGTTACAATGTGAAGCGAATTCTGGCGGGCTCACCGGCACCCTGCGTTCAGATCAGTGAGCATCCGATTTCTGCCGACGCATTACCTCAGCTGTTACCACTGCTGGATTGTAAGTACCCGGAGATTGTTGACGGTGTAACAGCGACTTTGCGCAGTCGGCTGCAGCAAATGGAATCGATCAAGAGCAAATCGCAGCACTGGACCGAACATCAATTTGGAACACAACTCGCTTTAAAATCATTGAGGAATACTCAATCAAGACTGAATATGTCAGCCAGTGATTCTGCAACCCAGGTTGACCTGGAGAAATTTCGAGAATTCGCGATGCAGTGGTGGTGAAAATCCTGGTGGCGGGACCGACGTCTGTTTGAGTGCCGGGCTTTACTGCTTCTGCTCGTCTTTCGCCTCTGATTTGTTCTTTTCAGAAGGATTCTGCAGATTCCACGCTACTAGCCATTCTTCCGATTTTCTAGCGAATCCGTATTCGGCCACCATGCGTTTCTCCATGTCGGCGAAGTGTCCGGCACCATAAAATATTCCGACATTCTTATGGCCCTTTTTGAGTTCCCGATCCATCACATTGAAACACTTCTTATTACGTTCCGTGATGATGGTTGAAGTGCCGTCCAGACCGGCGAAAGCTTCTCCTTCGCCGGCCTTTGCGAGTTGTACTGCCGCGATTCGGCGTACGCGATAAAGTCGATCACTGGTCAGCATCGACAACATCACGTCAAGATTCATGGCCAGAGGATTGTTTTCCTGCTGGTTGCCCATCGATTTGCCCATTTCCTTTAACAGCATTCCGGAAAACGATTCTCCACGTGCCTTCATTGATGCTTCAAACTCTTCGGCGGTCATATCGGCGTGAACGAAATTGCTGGCGGAGTAATCAACGCCTGTGAGCTGGAATTCCATGCCCAATGCGTCCTTCATGCCTAGTTGCAGCACACCGATCGCGGCCAAACCAACTTTTGCTTCAGTCCATTCCTGCTCTTCCTGCAGATCGCGTCGGTGCGATCCGTCACCGCCACCTGGACGCAGATCGCGTCGCACGGCTTCTTCGGGCATAACGGCTTCAAACAGCAACACGTCATACTTTTTAAACAGTTCATTCAGTTGTTTGTAATAGTCGGGGTCACCAAGATGGATGGCGCCGATCAGATCAACAGATGCGTCAGGATATTTTTCTGAGTCTGCAAATCGGATGACCGACGTTTCCAAAGCTACCGACAGTTTCCGTTCATTGCGCCGGATTCGAATGTACTCCTGCGCAGGAGCCTCATCACTCGGCGCGGCTGAGTCCGCTGATGATTGTTCGCCTTTGGTTTTTGCGGTGCTGGTATCATCAGCCATCAATTTTACGGCCATCGCTGCAGTCAATATGCTCGCAACGCACAATACCGCAGCATACGGAAATATTCGTTTCAGGCTGCAACATTTGCAGTCGGCCGCTGACGCATCATCGATTGGCAATAGTGATTGATTCATTTGACAACTCTGTGGAAAGGAGTTTTGCATCGGCAGGAACAGTAGGATCCTGCAATGCCTTGATTATCGCACCATTTTGAGCAGAACGAAGCCATGGATTCTGCAAAGTTGCTGGATTCTACCAATCACTCTGATCCTTGCGTAGTTCATACATTTCCGATTGTCGGGCTCGAAACTGGTGAACATCTATTCGTTGCCGGGAAATTTTTATTGGAAACTGCTAGAATACAGAGCGTTATAGCCGTTCATCTCACACATAAACCGTACAGCCGCCGTGGTTAACCTCAGATTGAGCAATAAACGGACGTCGGAATCCTGTATCGATGAATTGTTGATTACTCTCATGGTCTAATTGTTAGATCCCCGGACGATTTGCCTGTTCCATTCGTGTTTGTTCCCACCGTAAATGAGCGATCCCAAAACAGATTCATCTGACCTTTCCACAATTCCCGTCCGTGTCTTGATCGTCGATGATGACGAAGGACACGCACAGGCCGTCGCCGACTCACTTGCGCGGATAAACTGCGATTGTACAGTAGCGGGCTCCGGTGAACGTGGTGCTCAGCTGATCCATTCTGAATCATGGGACGTCGTCGTCACGGATCTGCGTATGGGGGAAGTGGACGGCCTGGAAATCCTGCGGCTGACCAAAGAAGAGCTTCCGGATGCAGAAGTCATTGTGCTGACCGGGCACGGTTCAATTGCTTCGGCTGTCACGGCCATGCAGCACGGTGCATACACGTATCTCACCAAGCCGTTGGATATCGGAGAACTTCGGTCTGCCGTCGAGAAAGCTTCCGCCAGGTTGAGATTGATTCGTCGCAACGCGGAACTTCGCCAATCGCTGGACGAACGATTTGGTTTTGAAGGCGTCGTGGGCAACAGTCCACAAATGCACAACATCATCAACATCCTGAAAAGCGTCGCACCGACCGACAGTACGGTCCTCATCCACGGCGAAAATGGTACCGGTAAAGAACTGGTAGCCCGCGCGCTGCATCAGAACAGCCCACGAAAAAACAAACCGTTCGTGCCGCTGAATATCTCTGCGTTGCCCGACAGTATTCTTGAGAGTGAACTCTTCGGCCACGAAGCCGGAGCGTTCACCGGCGCGATGGGACGCCGTATCGGTAAGTTCGAACATGCCAACGGAGGGACGCTGTTCCTGGATGAAGTCGGCGAAATGCCGATGGACACTCAGGTAAAACTGCTGCGTGTCCTGGAAGAACGCAAGATCACACGACTTGGTGCAAACGACGAATTGCCGATTAACGTGCGTCTTGTGGCTGCGACGAATGCAGATCTGCAGAAGCTGGTGCAGGACGGGAAATTCCGTGAAGATTTGTACTACCGGATTAACGTGGTCTCCATCAATCTGCCACCACTGCGGGAACGTACTGGCGATATTCCACTGCTGATGGAACATTTCCTGCGCGATCTTACAAAGCGTACCGGCCGCGACGCTCAGGGTTTTTCGCGGGCAGCTCGAAAAGCACTATTGGCCTATCAATGGCCCGGCAATATTCGACAACTGCGAAATACCATCGAACGCATGCTCGTGCTGGACAACGACGGAGTTCTGGACATCGACGGACTGCCGCCAGAGATCGCTGCGTTAGTAAAAGACCAACTCCCAGATACCGAAGATGAAATGCCTTCAGGTGCCGACAGTTTAATCGGTAAGCCAATGACGGACGTTGAAAAATACTACATTCAGCGAGCTCTCGATTTAACTGACGGCAACCGCGAAGAAGCCTCAAGAATGCTGGAGATCGGGGAACGCACGCTTTATCGCAAAATCAAAGAGTACGAACTGCGAAAGTAGGGCTATCGCCGAATTCTCGTGAGCTTGGCAGTGTTCTTATCGTCTTCGCAGACAAGTTGCGGACGTTCCTCACCCTTTTCCTGGACGTGCAGCTTTGCCATCGTCAGCGCATGATCAAAGATTCGCCGCTGTTGAAGAAACAGTTGCTGAGCAGCATCAATCGACACCAGTGAAAAATTGACAAGCTGACCCGGTCGCAACTGTGCCGCCCTACTCATGTCGGCCGAGATCACATGACCAATGCGAGGATAGCCTCCAGTCGGCGCGCAGTCTGCCATGAGCAGAATCGGGTTGCCGTCCGGCGGAAGCTGGAGTGTGCCAGCAACAGCTCCTTCTGACAGCAATTCTTCGCAACGGTCGAGTGCCAAAAGTTGATCCGCAAGTCGATTGCCCATTCGATCCGACTGTGACGAAACTCGAAAGTCTGCATCCAGCATTCGTTCCCGCGAATCAGTCTTCAACAACGGCATATGCGCACCGGCAACGATTCGCAACGTTGTAACATCTGTGTTTGGAAGTTCGACGGGACGAACAAACCATCGCGGTTGAGTCACTGGCGTTGATGACGACGCCGAAAGTTGGCGGCTGATACCTCGACCGACCTCCGTAGGCAAACCGGAAACTAATTCATCTCCGGCAAACAAAGCTCGTCCGCAATGGCCACCGAATCCTGCACGCAAAAGTGTCGAGCGGCTGCCCATCACGGCGGGCACATCGATTCCGCCTGCTATTCCCAGGTAACAGCGACATCCTCGCCGCGCGGCCTGAAAACGAATCTCTGTGCCGGCCGAGATCAATACTGGGCAGTTCTGCTTCACCGCCTGCGACACAGCGCCGTTGCTGATAGCCACGGGTTCCATGTCAGCACCAGTGATGGCAATCAGCGTATCCTCCGTGAATTGAATTTCATCACCTTTCAGCGTCATTTCAATGGTTGCGAAGTTGGCCGAATTGCCCACCAGCGAATTCGCAAGTTCATGGGACAACCGATCCATCGCTCCGCCACTGGCTACGCCCAGATGCCTGAATTCAGCGCGGCCAAGATCCTGCACCGTTGAACAAAGTCCCGCGCGAATGATGCGCATCCGATTCATGAAGATTCCGATTCTGCAATTCCTGTCAACTCACCCGGCGCGCAGAATATCTTTCACAATATTTCCATGCACATCCGTCAGGCGGAAGTCGCGGCCCTGGAATTTGTACGTGAGTTGTTCGTGGTTGATGCCCAGCGTATGCAGGATTGTTGCGTTCAGATCATGGATATGGACCGGCTTGTCAACGACGTTGTAACTGAAATCGTCGGTTTCGCCATAGACCTGACCGCCTTTGATGCCACCACCCGCCATCCACATCGTGTAGTTGCGAGGATGATGATCGCGGCCGTAGTTATCTTTAGTTAAAGTGCCCTGACTATAGACAGTGCGTCCGAATTCGCCGCCCCAGATGACGAGAGTGTCGTCCAGCATGCCACGTTGCTTCAGGTCTTTGACCAGTGCTGCACTTGGTCTGTCACACGCCGGAGCCATTCCCCGAATGGCTCCAGGAAGTCCACCGTGATGATCCCAGCCTCGCAGGAAGACCTGCGTGAACGGTACGCCTCGTTCCGCCATCCGTCGAGCCAGCAGGCAGTTGTAGGCAAACGTGCCAGGCTCTTTGACTTCCGGGCCGTACATATCGAGAACACTCTGTGGTTCATCCGAAATGTCGGTCAAATCCGGCACGGACGTCTGCATGCGAAACGCCATCTCGTATTGTGAAATGCGTGATGAAATTTCCGGATCGCCGACTTTGTCCAAACGTTCCTGGTTCAGTTCTGCCAATCCATCCAGCATTCGACGACGTGTGGCAGCATCGACGCCATCAGGATTCGAAAGATACAATACCGGATCACCGACTGATCGTAGTGCAACTCCAGCGTGTTTGGTTGACATGAATCCGCTGCCCCAAAGACGCGAGAACAGCGCCTGAGTTTGAGCGCCACCGGGAATTCGGGAATGCAGTACGACGAAGGCTGGCAGATCCTTGTTCGGACTTCCCAGACCATACGACAACCACGCCCCCATACTAGGACGACCAGGCAACTGGCTGCCAGTTTGAATGTAGGTAATCGCCGGATCATGATTGATCGCTTCGGTATTCATCGTCTTGACAATGCAGATGTCATTTACGATTGAGGCGATATTTGGCAATAGTTCGCTGATCCACGCGCCGTGTTCGCCGTGACGGGAAAAATTAAACACCGAAGGCGCGCACGGAAGTCGCGACTGCCCCGATGTCATCGTGGTAATTCGCTGACCAGCACGGATACTTTCCGGCAGATCTTTGTCGAAGTGATCAGCGAGTCCCGGCTTGTAATCGTACAGATCCAATTGCGACGGTGCGTCTGCCATGAACAACCAGATGACTCGCTTGGCTGTCGCCGGATGATGCAACGGTGATCCGGCTTCAATCGACGTCGCATCGCTGGCTTTCAGCAGGTCGGGATTTAACACTGACGCCAAAGCGGCTGTGCCAATGCCCGCGGCTGTCTGTCCGAAAAAATAGCGTCGAGTCTGCTGTAGGGCGTGTTGGGCGAATGGATTCATACGGAGCGTCCGGGCGTGGCGGTGGGATGATAGCGGTTGAAATTGTGGATTTCGGCGTCCACGTTACCGTGAAGCTGTATCTATGGGAAGGATTTGAATCAGATTTTCGTTCACGATTTTGGCGAGCAGTTTAGCGTAAGCCAACCAAGTGCAACGCTGGACAAGTCTTCAGAGCCTTCCTGACATATTTTCAATAGTACGACACTCGAATTTCATCCAAAATTGCTGCAGTTTTCTTCAATATCGACTAAACCTGAACCTATCGAAGTTTCGTTTTTCAGGGATTCCATGCGGACCCATAGAAACTCGTTGTAGGTCGCATTGAGAACGAACTGCCGTTGGCGTGACAACGTGAATTAGAACAGTTGCGGGATTCCATTCACGCGGAGGAAATTCACAGACAATTCATGAAAGTCAGCATGTCATATCGAATTAAATGAGCACAGGGCTGAGCGAGAAAGATTTACCGCAACGTAAATTCGAGATGAATCCATGCAGACGACTCACATGGCCAGATCATGGCGAAGGAAACTTCTTCGCGCCGCTGTCATCTACGCCGTTGTGCCATATGTTACTGTGACGGTCATTTTTACACTGGCTCAGCGACGACTGATGTACCGGCCTTCAGTTGCTGACACGCTAC
>JANOZG010000071.1:0-9158 GCA_031429275.1 Planctomycetota bacterium | reverse complement strand
CAGCAAATTCGGCAGTGAGAAATTTCGTCGCACTCGAAGTTTACCCGACTCAAGTCACCTTATCGTCGATCCGTGATTCGCGTCGCGTGATTGTGACCGGGGTGACAGACGACGGTCAAAAGATCGATGTTAGCAGCAAGGCTACTTTCTCCACTTCTTCGCCGGTATGCAGTGTCGGCGATGATGGCTATATCGCTCCTGTGATGGCCGGTGACGGAGCGATCGTTGTGGAGGCTGTTGGTCTTAAAATCGAAGTGCCGATTCACGTCACGGCCGTCGATGCTGTGCCCGTGGATTTCATCCGCGAAGTGAATCCGATCCTTAGCAAAGTTGGATGCAACCAGGGTACGTGTCATGGTTCACAGGCAGGCAAGAACGGATTTAAACTCTCATTGCGCGGATACGATTCGGTCTACGACTATCGAGCATTGGTGGATGATATTTCCGGGCGTCGCTTCAATCGTTCGGAGCCAGCTCAAAGTCTGATGCTACTGAAGCCGACTCAAGGGGTTCCGCACGAAGGCGGATTTTTGTTTGACGAACAATCACGCTACTACAAGGTCCTGGAACAGTGGATCGCGGAAGGTTGCGTCTACAAAACCGAAGCGGCCCGCGTGGCAAGTATCGCCATCTATCCGCCAACACCGACATTACAGCTGCGTCATGATCAGCAACAATTGATCGTAATCGCGACATTCACTGATGGCACGACACGGGACGTGACCCGAGAAGCTGTTTTCGAAACGAGCAACTTTGAAGTCGCGACAGTATCAAAACAAGGGCTGATCAAAGCCGTTCAGCGTGGAGAAGCGGCGGCTTTGGTGCGTTTCGAAGGCAACTACGCAGCGGCTCCAATTTCGATTCTTGGCAATCGAGAAGGATTCGAATGGGTGCCTTCGCCCGAACAGAACTTCATCGACACTCTGGTCAATGCGAAGCTGCAGCGCATGAAAATCCTGCCTTCCGGTCCAGCTGATGATGCCGAATTCCTTCGTCGCGCATCACTTGATATCGCCGGGGTTCCACCAACGATTGAACAAGTAAACGCCTTCATCGCTGACACAACTGAACCCGTGGCTAAGCGAGCAGCCATGGTTGAACAATTGTTGTCGCGGCCAGAATACGTCGAACACTGGACTCTGAAATGGAGCGACCTGCTGCTGAATCGACGCAAGACGGTCACAGAACGGGGTGTATGGGCGTTTCGCAACTGGATTCGCCAGGGAATCGCCACCAATAAACCGTACGACCAATTTGCTTCTGAATTGATGACTGCAGGGGGAAGCACGCTGGACAATCCGGCAGCGAACTATTTCCGGATCGCCCGCGAACCGAAGCTTGTGATGGAAAACATGACGCAGGTGTTCCTTGGAACTCGCTTTAGCTGCAATCAATGTCACGACCATCCTTTCGAACGCTGGACTCAGAATCAGTATTATGAACTGTCGGCATACTTTGCTGACGTCGGTCGCCGAGACTTGCCGGATGGTGACGAATTTGTGTTCACCAATGCCTCACCGATAGCGGTTATCAATCCCTCAACGAATCAACCAGCGGCTCCAAAATTTCCGTTTTCTCACAGCGGCGTGGTGGATGCAAACGCCCATCTTCGCGAACAACTTTCGCAATGGCTGACCGCCAGGGAAAACCCTTACTTTGCTCGCAGCATCGTGAATCGGTATTGGAGTTACTTTCTGGGGCGAGGGATTATCGATCCTGTCGATGACATTCGAGCCAGCAATCCTGCTTCAAACCGTGAACTGCTGGATGCATTAACAAAAGACTTTGTTGATAACGGCCATGATCTGAAACGACTGATTCGATTGATCTGCACATCCGCCACGTATCAGCGAAGTTTGGAAACCAGCCAGTGGAACGAAGATGATTCGATGAACTATTCGCACGCTGTCCCCCGTCGCTTATCGGCTGAGCAATTGTACGATTCGATCATTCAGGCCACCGGAGCACCACGTGCTTTGCCAGGTGTTCCTGTGGGGTTCCGAGCGTCTGAACTTCCTGATTCTCAAGTTGATGTCGCGTTCCTCGACATGTTCGGCCGACCGCCGCGTGAATCACCATGCGAATGCGAACGCACGAGCGACGTAAGCCTCGGCCAGACGCTGAACATGGTCAACGGTCCCACAATCGGAGATGCGATCTCTCATCCGCAGGGAATTATCGCAAAAACGATCGCGGCAGGAGCCGCAAACGAGCAATTGATCGAAACCGTTTATCTGTCAACTTTGGCTCGAAAACCTTCGGCCGAGGAGATGACTCGGATGACGGAATATTTTGGCACGGTCGCAACCCAAAAAGAAGCTGCCGAAGATCTGGCATGGGCGCTGATCAATAGTCCAGGGTTCTTGTTTAATCGTTGAAGGCACCCGGCTACGACGGTGGTTTGCAGGCATTTGCCGGGTGTGTGGAACATGATGGTCCTGCCTTCCCGGACCCTGCGTTTAGAACTTGCGTATTTCATTAGGGCTGGCAGGCCCGGCACATCGTCAGCCGGTGGCGTAAGCCACCGGAGTGAAGAAAATACAGAGTTTTAGGCCTGAAGGGCGGATACATTCGCCATTGTGTCGGCCCTCCGGGCCTTAGATTCAGTTGTGTTCGCATACCGGTGGCTTACGCTAACGGCATTGGATATGTCGGCCCTCCGGGCCTGAAACGCGAGATTTCAAAACGATCGCCTCAGGCGCAGCGGGTGCATCTCATTCGGCGCGTCGCTTAAGACTGCGTCGCCTGCGACCGCGCCGCCGGGGCCAACCGGAACGAAGTGCCGATCACGATCGCATTCATGCGACGAATCTGCCAACGACAAGTGGTTGACTTTCGAGAAAACCGGAGGAACTCAACAACATTGAAACCCCAGGTCTGGCGTCAGATTCAGACGTATTGTTCAATTCGCAGGTGTAGATCTCTGCAGTCCGTCCTGTCTTACGAAACATTGAAACGTCGACCAATGTCACACAACTTCCAACGCGAACTCCAGACCGCTCTCGCTGCCGTTCGACAGGCCGCTATCGTGTGCCGATCTGTGCAGTCATCCATTACGACGGAGTCGCTGGCCAAGAAAGATAAAAGCCCCGTCACGGTAGCGGACTTCGCAAGTCAGGCCATTGTTTGCCGTCAACTTCAAATCGATTTTCCGAATGATCCGGTGATCGGCGAAGAAGGTGCAGCGGAATTGAAAGTGCCATCTGGTGAAGAATTTCTCAGCCGCGCCGTGCGTGAATGTGCGGCTGCAGGGGTCGATGCGTCACCAGGTGAAGTTTGTGACTGGATCGATCGTGGCGGCGCCTCTGAATACAGCCCGCGATTCTGGACTCTGGACCCCATCGATGGGACAAAGGGATTTCTTCGAAAAGAACAATACGCGATTTCTTTGGCACTGATCATTGATGGTGAGATTAAAATCGGAGTCCTCGGCTGCCCTAACATGCCCTTTGACGGGAAGCCGGAAGGAACCGGCGTTCTTGCATGGGCGGTTCGTGGTCGTGGCGCATGGATGCAGCCGCTGACGGAAGCAGACTCTGCTCCTGTCAGAATCGAAGTTTCTAAAACATCAACTGCCGCAGAACTTCGTTTCTGTGAGTCCGTCGAATCCGGACACAGCTCACATGACTGGTCGGGCTTGATTGCATCGGAACTGGGCATCCATCTGGAACCAATTCGTATGGATAGCCAGTGTAAATATCTTGCGGTCGCTCGAGGAGATGCAGATCTGTATCTTCGTCTACCGACTCGAAAGGGCTATCAGGAAAAAATCTGGGACCACGCCGGCGGAATCCTTGTTGTTCTGGAAGCTGGCGGAACCGTGACTGATATCAATGGCAAGTCACCTGAATTCTGCCATGGTTCATCACTGTCCCGGAACGAAGGTATGGTCGTGACTAACGGGAAATTACATTCTGCCGTCGTGAGTGCGATCAGCAAGCATGCTCCTGCGGACATGGCGTAGCAGCGGGATTCGCAGTCAAGGGAGTCATGATGTCTGACGCTGAACTTCCTCAAAACCCAACTGAACTGGCGGACTTCGGACGCCTGGAATTGATCGCTCGCCGCCTTGTCGAAGGCGTAATGATGGGGCGACATCGCAGTCCGTTTAAGGGTTCCAGCGTAGAATTCGTCGAACATCGCGACTATTACCCCGGAGACGAAATTCGTCATATTGATTGGCGTGCTTACGGCAAAACTGGCCGCTACTACGTGAAGGAGTTTGAAGACGAGACAAATCTGCGTGCTCATCTGCTGGTCGATGTCAGCGGTAGCATGTCATACGCAGGACGACACATCAGCAAGTTTCAATACGGTCGAATGTTGGCGGCTTCGCTGGCGTGGCTGCTTTTGAGTCAGCGTGATTCGGTCGGCATGGTCACATTCGATGCAAAGATTCGGGAACAGATTAAGCCGTCGAGCAATCGTGACACATTTCGTCGTATCACAGAGATTCTGGAAGCCACGACGCCCGGCGCTGATTCCGGAATGGCCGATGTGCTGGAGTCGATCCTGCCGACAATTCGCCGCCGTAGTCTGCTGATTTTGATTAGTGATTGCTTTGATGACGTTGAACGATTGTGCAAAGTTCTGCAGCGATGTCGGCATGACATGCACGAAGTCATTCTGTTCAGGATCGCCGCTCCCGAAGAAGAGGAGTTCCCATTCGATCGTCCGACGCAGTTTCGTAACCTTGAAAATCTCGACGACCGCTTGCTCGTCGATCCCGCTCGGCTGCGCAAGGAGTATTTGCGGCAATACAACGCGTTTGCGACGACACTCAAAAAAGAGTGCGGTGCCATTGGAGTCGATTGTCGTCGACTGCTGACCAGTGAACCTCTGCAGTTGGCACTCGGTCACTGGCTGGCTGAACGGATGGCTTCGCAGACTGGCCGTCGATAATGATCGCTGCAAGAAACTGAAACCCGACTTCCTCTGAGACGCTGCGATTCATCTGCCGCAATTGGAAAGCGGTTTGAGACTTGTGTGAAAAGTGGCGTTCCATGTTCTTAAGTGCGTATTCTGTTTCGCGCTGAGCCAATTATCCGAGAGAGTAATGCCGAATCGAAACGAACTGTTTTTGTAGTTCACCGCGAAAATCCGGATGTGCGATAGAGATCAACCTCTCACCCCGCTGCCGCAAAGACAATCCATGCAGATTGACAGCACCGTATTCGGTCACAACCCAGTGGACATGACCTCGAGTTGTCACAACGCCGGAACCCGGTGTCAGCTCCGCAACAATCCGCGAAAATTTTCCGCCCGCCGCCGTTGATGGAAGGGCAATAATCGGCAGTCCACCACGAGAAATCGCCGCACCTCGAATAAAATCCATCTGCCCACCAATTCCCGAGTAGATCTTGTGTCCCAGAGAATCAGCACAGATCTGCCCGGTAAGATCAATCTGCAACGCCGAATTGACTGCGACCAGCCGATCGATTTTTCGCAGCAGGTTTGTATTGTTCGTGATGTCGCAGGGCAGAAAATTCACCAAAGGATTGTCATCTACAAAGTCAAAGAGCCGATGCGATCCCACGACGAAACTTGTGATCAGCTGACCCGGATAAATCTGCTTGCGCCGATTATTTATGACTCCGGCATTCACGAGATCGATCACTCCGTCTGAAAACATTTCTGTGTGAACACCCAGATCATTCTTGTTTCCCAGTCGCGACAACACGGCACCAGGGATGGCGCCAATGCCAGTTTGCAGAGTCGAACCGTCTTCAATAAGATCTGCTATCAATGCGCCTATCGCAGCTTCCACGGGAGTTTCGACAACTGGCGAGTGTTCGTACAAAGGTCGATCAGACTGCATGCAGGCGGCGAAAGAACGAGCAGGAATGAAACTATGCCCGTGAGTTCGCGGCATCTGCGTGTTCATTTCCGCAATGAGCAACGGCGCACAATCCGCAGCCGCGCTGGTGGAATCGACAGAAGTTCCGAGGGAGCAGTAACCATGTCGGTCCGGTGGAGACACCTGCAACAACGCAGCATCCAGACGAACGATCCCATCATGAAACAACGAAGGAATGTCGGACAGAAAAACAGGAATGAAATCGGCACCGCCCTGCTGAACAGCTTTGCGGAGTGGTTGTCCCGTGAACAGCGAGATCGAAGTAAACCGCTGGCGACAGTCTTCATTCAGGAACGGAGCAGGTCCTTCGGTGTGCATGTGGAACAGCTTGATGTCCGTCAGATCCGGCCGACGGCACATTGCTTCAATCAGCGGCGTCGGCGTTGCGCCCGCTCCGTGAATGAAGATATTCATTCCCGATCGCAAGCCAGCAACGGCATCATCGGCCGAGACTGCGTTCATCGACAGACCACTCAAGTGCTGGACCTTTCGTTTTAGACTTTAGTGCACAACGAGGACCAGCCTTCAAAAGGCTTCACGATTCATGTTCTGCAGGCTTCGTCTGGCCATTTTTCGGCAGGATGTGCAGTATCGTCAATACATCGGCACGCCATTCTTTCAAGTGCCATGTAATCGCGGCCGCTTCCATGTTTGTCAGAATTGTGCCAAGCATCGCGACTCGAAAGGGCCACACGGAAAAGTCAAGAAGCAGACACATTGCGCCCGCCAGCATTAACCACTGAGTCGTCTTCGCGCCATATGTGTGGTAGCTTGGAATCTTGCCATATTTCCACAGGCCGAACGAAGTCGTCAAGACATAGCTTAGGCACGCCAGGATCCACCACGGAGCCTCAGCCCACAGAATCTCCCATCGCAGCCAAAACAAGCCAATAAACAAGCAGGCATAGAGTACCGAATCAACAAAACTGTCGAGCCTCGCCCCGAAATCAGAACGCTGATTCAACCAACGGGCCAGGCGTCCGTCAATCGTGTCGCTGAGGCTCATCAGGGTAAAGACCAATGCAAATGACCGGGCATCATTTGCATAGGCGAGCCACAACATTCCTATCGAACCCAAAAAGCGAATCAGACAGATGATGTTTGGTATCGTCACAATGCGATGTCGAAACGGCTGGTCGTTCTCCGGATCAGAAGCTACTTCAGGTCGTACATGCTTCGAATTCATAGAGGGGTTGCCTTAAAGAGTTATCCGGAATCAATATGCGGGTTTGCAACGTGCAGGGGTGTTGACGACAACAACATATCTGAAGCCGGCATCCCTGGAGCCTTCAGGCGATCAGACGTACAAAATAATAAAACATCGGAGCTGTGAACGTCAGACTGTCAATACGGTCGATCATCCCTCCCTGCCCCGGAAGCAACGTACTTCCATCTTTCACGCCTGCGTCGCGTTTGATACCGGACATGTTGATGTCACCCAGAAATCCAAACACCGAAATCAACGCGCCTGCTGTCGCCGAAATGAAGATCCACTGACCGGGAGTACGATCGTGAGTCCAGTTCGTCAGAGTCGACGCGGTGAGGATCGCTAATGCCACCGTAACACTCAAACCACCGAGAAGACCTTCCAGCGACTTGTTGGGAGAGACTCGCGGCGTAATCCTGCGTTTCCCAATACGACGACCGATGACGGCCTGCATGATGTCATTCGTTTCAGTGAGAAGGATCAGAAACAGAAACCAACCACATGGCCCAACAGGAGGCGCGGTGGTTCCTGGGAGTTCCGACAATAGGTAAGCGTGTGACAGTCCGTAGACGAACAGCATTAATCCCCAGAAAACCGCTCCGGTTGTGCGTATGTAGCCTTCAATCAGGCCCAGCCAGGATCTCAGACCACCCACTGTCACGAGAAAGACACACGGCGCGAACAGCCGCACGTTTTCGTGCTGCCCGACGACAGCAAAAATGTAATAGACAGGTACCAACCCAAAGATAAGCACTGCCGTTGGCCTGCCCACATTCGACCAACCCACGAGTCTGGCGAATTCTCTTAGTCCTAATATGCCCGCAGTAGCCAGAAGCACGGCGATTCCGATGCGTCCCGACAGAACCGCGACGGCCAGAAGTCCCGCCAGAATCCACCACGTTCGCAGACTGCCGAGCCGTGAACGAGCAATACTCTCCGATGCACCCTTCAGCGCGACAATCCGCACAAGTGTGCCACCAAGGAGCGCAACGAAAACTACAGCAAGTGTCAATAACAGGTTTTCGCTACCTGCAGTCATTCAATTCTCCGTTTGTTTCCAGAGTAAACTCAAAGCGATCGGCATTCCCTACGCAAGGGATTACTGGCGAAATCCACTTCGACAGTTATTCACTCCTCGGGGCTAAGTCTACTTCAAATCTTCATCGCGAATGTAGTCGTGGCAAGCGATGCAGGTGGCGGTGAGATTCTGAGCGAAATAGGCAGCTCCAGCAAGATTTTCTTTTTTCGCTTCTTCCTCCAGACGTGCGGCTTGCCGCATGAATTCCATGCGAAAATGCTCGTAGACTTCACCATCATCAGACTTTTTCTCCAAATCTTTTTTGGGATGACGCAGTCCGATGTTTTTCATTGATTCAGCGGATTTCCCGATCAACTTAAAGTCGTGTGTCACCAGTCCTGTGAGAATCTTTTCCGAGTACCGCAACTTTGAGTCCATGAGATCGTCAATTCGAACGTCCTCATCAACCTTTTTCTTCGGTTCGACCTCAACCGGAATCCGCTGAACTTCGTCACTGGACACGGAGCTTGAAGTCCATCCCAGGATTCCGGCAGTGGCGAACATCAATCCCAAAATGCTGATTTTGATTCTCGACGTCATCTCAACAATTCCTTTATAACATTGGATTCCTACGACACAGCGGCAACACGATTTCTCCGAAATCGTGAACTGAAACCCACCGCTCTGATCTAACAGTATGCAAGATGCATGCCATCAAATAATTGCTCAGTTTCTTCGACCAGTGAACTTGAACATGTGCGTTTCGAAGATGACTGCTTCTGCAGTGATTCGATAGCTCTGTCAAGGCTCATTTTTGGAGTACGAAGGACTTCCAGTCCGTCGATCAAGGGTTCCGCCGACGGACTGGAAGTCCGTCGTACAAATGCGACTCAACCCCAATTCGCAAGGTTCAGGCAGCACTCGCCTGCATTGCGTATGGAACAGGTCGGATCAAGCCCGCCACTAATGCTGGAACAAAGCAAACCGGATTTCTGGTTGTGACACTCCATCACCCGGATCCGCAGCCATTAAAGGCGTCGTAGCAAGTCTTAAGAGTCCGTCTTTGATTGTTCAAT
>JANOZG010000070.1:0-1663 GCA_031429275.1 Planctomycetota bacterium | reverse complement strand
GCAATTTCACAAGAATTCCCGTAGAAGAATCGTTGGAGTCGGAGAGCCAACAGCGGAAGTAGCAATGACAGAAAATCCATACTCAGTTGGCAACGAACTAGACCCACCGAACAACGAGCCACAAAACGAAACCTTTGATGGCTCAGTTCGCGGGATGCAGATCGTGGCTGGGGCTCTGATGTTCGGTGCCCTTAATTTTCTTCTTGTTGTGGTCTTAATAAATGGTGCAGACGTATTCGGTTTGGGTCAGCCAACTCTGATCGCAGTCATCGCTGCTGTGATTGGGGCGATGATGATCGGGGCACATCTTATTGTGCCTGGAATCATCGCCAGTTCCCAATTGAGGTCTGCGGCATCACAAGGAATGCTCGGACAGGATGAAGCGACTCGAAACAACAAGGTGATGGAAATCTATCGAACACAGTTAATCATTGGACTGGCACTTCTCGAAGGTGCTGCGTTCTTAAATCTGGTGGCGTTGATGGTCGGCAAGAGCGTGGCGTCACTTGCCGTGTTTGCCATATTGATGTGCATAATGTTGTTAAAGTTTCCCACTCGGACAAAAGTGTCATGGTGGGTTCAGGATAAGTTGAGGGAAATACTGTAGACGGGAGCGACGCAGTACGTCGGGAATCGAAAAGCCCGGCTAGCGGCTGGGCGTCAGCCCTCCGAGTCCATAGTTCTCCGAGAATTCGGTTAAGACGCATTTACGTTGACTCGAAAACAAATTGAGATTGTCCTGGTGATTTGCACGGAGGGCTGACGCCCAACCGCTCGCCGGGACCGAAGAAGAGAGAAACCAATCGTGCAAGCAACAGCCAACGAACAAACGATCCGTAACATCGTCCAGGAAGTCCTGACACAACTCACCAGCCGCACTGCTTCGGCTCCGATGGTCAACGGCTCAACTGGCCCCGACACTCGCTGGGGCGTGTTCAGCACCGTCGATGAAGCGGTCGCCGCGGCTCAGAAGGGTTTCGAAAAACTCAGCCAAGCCTCGCTGGATGACCGCAAAACCGCGATCAACATTGTCAAACAGATCTGCGACGAGCAGGCCGAAGAACTTGGTCGTTTGGAATTCGAAGAGACAAAGATCGGGCGACTTGAGCACAAAATCGGTAAGCTGAAAGCGATCAAAGGCGTGCCGGGTGTTGAATTCCTCAAAACCGAAGCCATCAGCGGCTCACACGGCCTGATGATCACGGAATACGCTCCGTTCGGAGTCATCGGTGCGATTACCCCGGTGACACATTCACTGCCAACTCTGGCGGGCAACTTTGTCAACATGGTGGCCGCAGGAAACACGATCGTGTGTAATCCGCATCCAAGTGGAGCGAAGATTGCCAGCGAAGGCGTGCGTCGCTTCAACAAAGCAATCCATACAGCGACTGGCCTTGAGAACCTGGTCAACATCATCGGCACACCGACCATTGAGTCGGCTCAGCAGGTCTTTGATCATCGCGGCGTGAAGCTGCTGGTGGTGACAGGTGGCCCTGCTGTGGCTCGAGCCGCTTTACAAAGTCCTAAGCGGGCGATCGTGGCTGGTCCGGGCAATCCACCGGTTGTCGTCGATGCAACTGCCGACATCGATAACGCGGCGAAGTCCATTGTCGCCGGTGCCGCCTTCGACAACAGCCTGCTTTGCATCAGCGAAAAAGAGATC
>JANOZG010000069.1:0-17026 GCA_031429275.1 Planctomycetota bacterium | reverse complement strand
CGCAGGTAAGCAGGTGCTGGTGAATTTGATGCTGAAACGAGCGACGCTTTTCAAGTACAAGGGCAGCAGTACTCAGTCGCGGCAACTCGAACACTTCGAACGCCTGCGAGAATTGCTGGACAGTAGCGAAAACGTCGAGGACAACGACTTCGAATCACTTGGTGAACAAGTTATCGATGGCCAGCGAGCGATTGGCTATCGTCTGAATCATCCTCTGGCGATAGTCAGCCTCTGGGGTAATCAGCAGACCGGAATGCCGATTCGCATCGAGACCAAATGGCGTGACGCCGCTGAGTTTGACCAGATCCTGACCAACTTCGAGATTAACATCGATCTGGCTGAGTCGCTGTTTGATCTCAGTCCGCCATCTGGATTTGCAGCCCTTTCCGTTGACTATTACGAAACGGAGATTTGCGAAGATGATTTGCTGGCCGCTTTGAAATTCACGAGTGATCTCAATGGTGGCGAATTCCCCGCGACGATCGATCAGATCGGACTTGAGGGGATGACCAACAAATATCTTTCACCGCGTTTGAAGGAAAACAGGGAGGATAACGTCAAGGTTGAGCGAGCTTTGAGGGAACTCGCGCCGCTCGTCAGAGGCTATCAGTTTGCGATGGAAGAGCTACCCGAATCGGCAGATGCTCACTACGCTGGCCAGGGAATCAAGTTCGGAACAGCGAACGCGCCGATCTTCTGGTACAAGCCTGCCGGGGCGGCGACTTATCGCGTCATTGATGCAAACCTTGAAGTCAGGGATTCCGAACAGGCACCCAGCGTTGCTGGTGCGCAACGGCTGAAGAATACAGGCAATACGTCGAAACAATGACCGTGAAAAACCTTAAGAAAAGCTGGACGGCCTGCGGCTTCGGCACTAGAGCCATTTTTAGATTCTTGAATTCTCAACAAGTGATCCAACTTATTTGAATTCTGAAACTCGGGGAACATCAAATGACTCACTTTCGTAATGTCGGCGTAGTTTTGAGTGTCATGATCTTTGCGACGATTTCTCTGCTGCTTGATGCGGACGCTCGTGCAGAAGAAAAGCCGCTGCGACCGCGCATCGATCAGATCGCACAACCATATATTGAGAACGACATCATCGTCGGTATGACCATCGGCGTGCTTCGCGACGGCAAACAGGAGGTCTTCGGATATGGCAAGATGAGTCGCGATGATCGTCGAATTCCTGATGGCGATACGATCTACGAATTGGGTTCGGCCACGAAGGTACTAACCGGAATTCTGTTGGCAGATGCTGTTGTTCAGGGGTTGGTTAAGCTGGATCAGCCGGCCGGTGATCTACTCCCTGCGGGTGTGAAGATGCGCGCGCACTCTGACCGAGCGATCACATTGCGGGATCTGTCAACGCACGTGTCTGGACTGCCCAGAATTCCCGACAACATGAAGGTCGGCAACCCCGAAAATCCTTATGCCGATTACAAGGAGGAAGACTTATACTCGTTCCTGCAGAATCACAAGCTCTCGAGCGCCCCGGGAACAAGCAGCGAGTATTCCAATGTGGGACAAGGGTTGCTTGGTCACCTCTTGTCGCTTCGGGCAAAATCGACTTATGAAGAGCTGATGCTGAACAGGATCGTCGTGCCACTGAAGATGTCCAGCACGACCGTCACCATCAATAAAGAATCGGAATCACGGCTCGCACCCGGGCACGCGGGTGATGGTCAACCGGCGGCTAACTGGGATATGCAGGTGCTGACAGGCGCTGGCGGCGTTCGAGCCACGGTCAACGATCTGTTGCTGTTTGCTGCAGCCAATCTGGCTCCGCCTGACACGACGCTCGGTCAAGCAATCGAGATGGCGTGGACTGTGCAACAGAAGCCGCTGAAAAAGGAAGATGCACCGCTTGGTCTTGGTTGGCATCTATTGCCCGATGGTACTCACTGGCATAATGGGCAAACGGGCGGATATCACTCCATGATTCTCATCGATCGCAAGACGAAAACGAGCGTGATCGTGATGGCCAATACTGCCACCGGTGAAGTCGATCAGTTGGCAACGGACGTTTTCAAGATGACTCTCGGTGCCAAAATCACTCCACGCAAATTCGAAAAGCCCATAAATGTGCCAGCCGAATCGTTACAGAAACTGGTCGGCCGTTATGAACTGGCTCCGGGTGTATTGTTCACTGTGGAAACCAAAGACGACAAGTTGATGATCGGCCTGACGGGTCAGCCATCGCATCAGGTCTATCCACGTTCGGAAACAGAATGGTACTACAAAGTCGTGGACGCAACGATCACGTTCAATGTGGACAAGAATGGCAAATGCAAATCGCTGGTGTTGTTTCAGAATGGCATCAAGCAGACGGCCAAACGAAAACAATGAGCCGTCCCACAAGGCAAAGTGCTTCTGCGATTTCTGTGGACTGTTTCTAGTGCTTCGTCACAGTCCAATTTGGTGGTGCCGTGGTTGGAGGGCGCCAGCCCGAACCCCCGGCGCTTTCTTCGCTCTGCTCGGTCCAGCCCCGGCCACCGTCCGTCCGCCCCTGAACAAAGCCGCGGTAAGCGGTACTGCCACGTCGAAGAATCAGCGCCTGCGTATAGAAACACCAACGGCTTCGCCACATTGATGAGTGGGAGCGGAGGTGTAGAAAAATCCGGCCAGCAACGACCATGAGTGATTAGATCCGAAAGTGCGTTCCAATTCCAGCATCAAGGGGAAATTCGGGAACTGGACCAATGGCGTTCGGCACCTCGATTGTGATGTACCACGGTTTTCGTGATCGATTCTTCTCCCGATCCCGGCGAGATAGATCACAGTTTCGCAAATTCCTTCGTTAACCCGTGGCCAACAGACGAGGCTTTCTCTGTTCCCGGCCCGTAGGCCGCGGGTTAAGCTCAACAAGTGCGATGCTCAATAATTCAACAAGTGTGAGAAATACCACACCACGTGACTTGAAGGTCATTTGAGGGCTGACTGTTCATTCACATTACCGTCAGTAGAAATCGCTGTTAATTCTTTGTCTTCTTTTTCCCCTTCGCTCCCGGTGTTGTCTTTGGGTCACGAGTCAATTTTGCCAACGCTGTAAAGCTGTCCGCCTGTTTTTGCCAGATGGCTTCAAGTTCCGAAACCTTGTCCGGCATTTGAGCGGCCATGTTCGTCTGTTCCGCTCGATCGTCAGCAAGGTTATAAAGTTCCCAGGGATCTCCTTTCGCGGCTACCAGTTTCCAGTCGCCGACCCGCACGGCGCGGTTGCTTTCGTGGAGCCACCAGAGGAATTCTCGATCAATCGCAACATTGTTCAGAATGGTGGGAAGCAGACTGCGTCCTGCAAACGGAGGAATCTGTGGGGCGGCATCCGCAGTGCGTTCCTGTTCAACAGTTTCTGCAAGTCCAGTGATCTCAAGAATCGTCGGAACAAGATCAATCAAGTGTGCCGGTGTGTGAAGCAAATTGTTGGTCTTTGAAATTCCTTGTGGCCAATGCACAATCAGAGGAGTACTGATCCCTCCTTCATGAACCCAGGTCTTATGTCGACGAAACGGAGTGTTCGCCGCGCTGGAAAACCCGGGGCCGAGACACAGATAAGACTCTTCACTTCCCGGAGGTGCCATCGGATCGTGGCCGCCATGCCGCACCATGATCTCCGCACTGGCACCATTGTCGGAGGCGACGAATATCACTGTATTCTCGAAAGCCCCAATCAATCGAAGCTGATCCAGATACCTTCCAATCTCCTGATCCATGCGATCGATCATGGCCGCGTGGATTGCCATCTTGGTCGCCTGAAATCGCCGCTGCTCATCAGTGAGTTCTGTCCACGGCAGAGGTCGATTGATCTCACCGGGACCAAGCTTGTCAAATGCATCCGCAAAGTGATACGGCGGACCAACTTTGCGTTCCAACTCAGACAACGGTGTCTGCAGAAGTCCCATTTCACGCTGGCGAGTATGTCGCGCCTGACGCAATTGGTCCCAACCGTCCAGATAACGATCGCGGTACTTTTCGATATCTTCTGCTTTCGCGTGTAACGGAAAATGAGGAGCAATGAACGGCAGATAATGGAGGAACGGTTTGTCGTTGTGATTTGCGGCGTGATCTTTCAGGCATTCAATCGCATGCTCAGCGGTCGCGGTAGTCACATAGTAGTTCGATTCATCTTCCCCCGGGACCACGGGTTTATCGTCGATCAGATTCCCTTTGGCCGTGAAGAAGTTTCCGTCGTTTCGTGTATGCAGAGATCGGTCGAAACCGCCCGCGAGTACATCGCCGTCAATATGCCATTTGCCACTGTGATAATTTCGATATCCAATTTTCTTCAATCGTTCGGGCAGCAGCTTCGCCCACTTCGGACGTGTTCCCTGATTGCCGCCGGGCAGATCCGGGAGGGCATCACGATGGATTTGCTGAGGATAGTAGCCCGTCATCAAGGCTGCTCGTGACGGCCAGCATCGCGCGGTGTTGTAGAACTGAGTAAACCGCACTCCGTTCTTTGCGAGTCCGTCCAAATTCGGTGTTGCGATCTCACCGCCGTAGCAACCCAGATCTGAGTAGCCCATGTCATCAGCCAGAATGATGACGACGTTCGGTGGGGCCGCTTTGAGCTGCGTTGTGGCAAGCAGAAGCAACAAGAGTAACGGCAGACAATATTTCATGTCAGATTCCAAGAGATGATTTGATTGAGCGGCTGCAAGAGTGCTGAAGACGCAGAATAGCTTTTTCGCCGAAGTTATACTTCGCGCGGTGCAGAGAGAGATGTTTCTACGAAACCGAATTCTCACGAATCCGGCTACTCTCAGCAAGCGCCTCCCAGAGTATAGTCTCAGGGTTTAATCAGATCGGTGCATAGGCCTGGGAACCACCGGGGTGAACCCGGCGGCTGTCAACAGGAATACGAATTGGCGGCGAAATCGTGAGGCCGCGAACACTGAATCGCTCACGCATATATGCGTCGCGATCACACCAGTATCTCTCGAATCACATGACCATGCACATCGGTCAGTCTTCGATCAAGGCCGTTGTGAGTAAACGTCAGCTTGGTGTGGTCCAGGCCCAGCAGGTGCAGAATCGTCGCATTCAGATCGTGAATAGAAAGAACGTTTTCCACGGCTTTGAAACCGAGTTCATCGGTCACGCCATAACTGACACCGCGTTTGACGCCGGCTCCAGTCAACACGGCGGTAAAGCCGTTCGGGTTATGATCTCGCCCAAAAGCACCTTTCTGAAACATCGGCATGCGGCCGAATTCCGTACACCAGACGACCAGCGTATCGTCCAGTAATCCTCGCTGCCGAAGATCGCGAATCAACGCGGCTGAAGGCTGATCCATGATGCGCCCATGAATATCGTATTGCTCCCGCAACGCTGAATGACCGTCCCAATTCAGTCGTCCTGCACTGGCATACGCTCCATTGAAGAGCTGTACAAATCTCACACCTTTTTCGATTAAGCGTCGAGCCAAAATACAATTGCGAGCATACCCTGTCTTGATCGGATCATTGGGATCATCCGCGCCGTACATCTTCAGGACGTGATCGGGCTCGGTCGACAGATCACTGATCTCAGGAACCGACAACTGCATCTTTGCGGCCAGCTCATAACTCGCAATTCGTGCGGCCAGATCAGAGTCTCCCGGATTCAATTTGAGATGCTCTTCATTGATCATTCGCAGCAGTTCGCGAGCCGCTACGTCCTTACTGCCACTGATCGAAGTCGGCGGATTAAGGTTTCGAATCGGCTGACTCGAATTAAATGCTGTCCCCTGAAACACGGCCGGCAGAAATCCAGGTCCCCAGTTATTGACACTCGCCTGCGGAATGCCTCGCGGATCCGGCAACGCAACAAACGAAGGCACGTCCTGATTATCACTGCCCAGTGCGTAAGTGATCCACGCGCCAATACTGGGGAAGCCGTCCTGCACAAATCCTGTGGATAGAAAATTCTCAGCGGGGCCGTGAGTGTTCGTTTTGCTGGTCAACGTGTGCACGAAAGCAAAATCATCGACCTGCTGGGCCAGATGCGGAATCATATCCGACACCATCTTGCCCGTTTCTCCGTACGGACGGAATTCATACTGAGGCTTTGCAAGATTCCCTGCCGGGCCTTGAAACGTCACCGCAGGACCACCCGGCATGGGCTTACCATCCTGTTTGATCAGCTCCGGCTTGTAGTCCCACGTCTCAAGCTGGCTACACGCCCCAGCGCAGAAGATGACGAGGACATTCTTTGCCTTCGCGTCATAGTGCCCCTGTCGCGCCGCATGAGGTCGTGAGGGATCAATCTTCGGCGCACTTGCCGCATCGGCAGCCAGCAGTCCCTGCTGATTCAGCATCTGCGTCAGCGCGATGGCGGAAAGAGATGACGCGGTTTGAGCAAAGAAGTCGCGTCGCTGCAGTAAACTGCGTCCGGCATGCGTGAGTGGCTGAGTGTTGAATTTCATAAGACATCACCAACGGTGGATTTCAATCGGATCAAAACACGTCACGGGACAAACAGAAACTCGCTACTGTTGAAGAGAACTCGACAAAGCGTTGGCAACCCGTGCTCGCGCACAACGTCGACCGCAGCAGTCTGCTCCGTCTCAGACGGCCTGCGACCAAGACTGATTTCAAAGGCCGAATCAACCTGAGCCTCAGGGCTTGTCGCTCCGGCGTTGACAATTCTCGCCGCAAACTTCTCGGCGCGATCCGTCACAAATGGGCTATTGAAAAGATTCAGCGCCTGAATGGCCGTTGTGGAGCGACCTCGGCGAGGCATCGACTGGCCTGCATCAGGACAATCAAATGCCCCAAACACTGGCACTTGTTCCATGCGGACCTTGTGAGAATAAATCATGCGCCGCATTTCGTTGGGGGTAAACTCTTCCAGCGGTGGAAATCCATCCAGTCCGCCACGAGTTTTGAAGAAGCTGAATCCCCGTCCGCCCATCTTCAGATTCAATTCACCGCTCACAGACAACAGACAATCTCGAACCGATTCACTTTCCATACGCCGTGAAGTGAATCGCCACAGTAGCGCATTTTCGCGATCGATATCAGCAACCTTTCTATCGATCAGACTTGATTGTTGATAGGTCGCTGAATTCAGGATCAGGCGATGAATATGTTTGATCGACCAGCCGCTGCGAACAAACTCAGCCGCCAACCAGTCCAGCAATTCCGGATGCGATGGCTTGGCACCGTTCACACCGAAGTCACTGGGCGTATCAACCAGGCCCCGTCCAAAATGGTTTAGCCAGATTCGATTCACCATCACTCGAGCCGTCAGCGGATTATTCGGCGATGCAATCCAGTTGGCGAGATTCAAACGACGCTTTTGTTCGGCCGTCAGTGTGCTTGTATCGCCGTCGGCTGTGCTGCTCGGCAACGTGACATTGTTAGCAGCTGTTGCCACCTTGTTCCCATTTGATGTCGTAAACAACACCGGAATGGCTGGCGCCGTGGGATCCATCTTTTGTTCCGGGTCACCTCGTCGCAGCACATACGTCATGTCGGGTTCACGAAACGTGCCGCCAAACACCATCGCGGGAGTTTCCAGGGCTGTCTTTTGAGATCGCAATTTCTCCAGTTCAGATACTAGTTCAGACAGATTGGCTGGAGCATCCGCCGGTTGACTTCGTACGAGAGCCTGAACAGCATCAAAGGGTACTCCCATGGGAACTCGATCTTCATGGCGCGCCACTGTAGTCCAGTTTTGACCGTCCAGTGATGTGGTAATTTCATATCGAACAGGAAGTCGGTCCGGGAATTTTCCGTTTCGATCCCGCCCCCAGACGACTCGATCAATTTCTATCGCGTTTGGCAGTTCCAGTTGAACCCAGCCTCCGCCCTGTTGATTCGAAATCCAACTACGATCGTTGCCGTACTGGCCGTCGTTAATGTGCGGCAGCTGATGAATGCCAATGTCAGAATAGTTCCCGGAAGACGTCGGCTTTACGCCGGCCGAAGCGAGGGCCAGATTAATTCCCGGCGCCTTGCCTGAGTAAATCTCGAGCTCATCGAGGCAGGGTTCGTGCTGATTATTATTGATTGTTTCAAACGTCGTGAATCGAACAAAGCGAGCCACGGCCGGCGGGAAGTGTTCGATGTTCTGTAAAGGACTAATCGCCGCGCGGAGCGACGGAAGAGTCGTCGTGGGCACGCCACCGTCAGGAGAAACTTCCTGCAACACGATCACGTCGGCGGTGATTCCTGTGCCGGTATCACCGCCACGCAGAATGATTTTTGAACCTTCCGAAAGGCTGACTTCTCCGGCCGACTTCAGACCACTCCACAACGGCACTTGTTCCGTCTGTCCCTCGGTAACATTGGCCAGATAATACTGGTCGATGCGAGCCAGCTCAGTTTGCTCTTCGCGAGTGAAAAGGTCACCGTCATGATCCAGCACATAGCGAGCATCGCGAGTATGAACTCCGCTGCCGTGAGCACCCCACGAAAGCCACAGCTGGAATCGCCCGGAAACTCGAGGGTTGTACGTCATCACATCTTCGCCCGGCACATTATTCCACCAGACGTATCGTCCCTGACTAATGTTGCTGAATCGATCAAGTGACCCGGTTTCATCCTTGTAGCCTGGCTTCGTTCCCGCAGGATTTGTTCCCGGTCCGTTTTCCTGCTTCAGATACGTCACAACGGTTTTGTTTTCTTCATCCAACAGCAATGTTCGACCACCAAGCGCGAGGGGCTCATAAGACTGCACGTGATTCTGCAGTTCGGCAATCCTCAGGCTCAGCTCAGCCGCCTGTGATTTTTTCTCCTCATATTCAGCATCTCGCAGCGGACGATCGCCGTATTCAACTCCCGCGAAATAGGCCTGAAGTGAGTAATAATCGCGTGACGTAATCGGATCGAACTTGTGATCATGACATCTCGCACAACCAATCGTCAGCCCCAACATCGTACTGCTGGTTCCGACGATGATTTCATCTAGAGCATCCTGGCGAGCCAATCGCTTCGAGACATCATCGGCACCAATCTGTCCGGGCAACAGCACCGCTGATGCGACCATAAATCCAGTGGCTGCGTCAGCGTTGAAGACATCTCCCGCCAATTGTTCGCGCACGAACTGATCGTAGGGCTTGTCGTCGTTGAGAGCGTGGATCACATAATCTCGATAATGCCACGCATTCTCTCTGGGAGTGTTCACTTCAAAGCCATGAGTATCTGCGTATCGAATCACATCCAGCCAGTGCTGAGCCCACCGTTCGCCATAGTGCGGACTGGCCAACAGTTCCTCCACAAGCTGTGACCACGCATTCGGACCGGTGTCATTCACGAACTGTGCAATCCGGTTCGGCATGGCGGGCAGTCCGGACATGTCCAGGGTCGCTCGACGAATGAGTGTTCTGCGATCGGCCGAAGCACTTAACGTCAATCCGTGTTCCCCAAGCTTCGTCATAACAAAGCGATCAATCTCATTCAACTTGCGCCCCGGAATCGCTTCGATCTCTGAAACATCCGGAACAGTGACCGTTTCCAGCGGCTGAAAGGCCCAATGTTTCAGACGAGGATCGATGGCGGCTTCACGATCATATTCCGTCTCAGGCCATTCGCCTCCTCCATCAATCCAGCGTGCAATGAGCTGGATTTCCTCCTGAGAAAGCGATGGCCCTTCCGGAGGCATTTTGTCGTCAGAACTTGTCGACACGATCCTGCGAACCAACTCGCTCTCGGCACTTTTGCCAGCCACAACCACAGGACCGCTGTCACCGCCTTTGATGAAACCATGGCGAGCATCCAGTCTCAGGCCACTCTTCTGAGTCTTCGGGCCATGACATTCACTGCAATGCTGCTGCAGGATTGGGCGGACGGTCTTTTCGAAATCAACCATCTCTTGTGCCGAAGCAGCACGAGCGATCAGGATCAGGAAGGGCAGAATTCGATTCATCAGATCGACACTTATGGGTGGGCAGGAGGATCGTGCAAGAACGGACGGCCAATGGGAATTCGACCGGCGGGGGCGCAGTATTGTACCCCCATTTCTTTGTCAGCAGCAACAGTCCCGTGGACAACAGTAACTATTCAGTGTAAAGACAGCCGTTGCTGGCGAGTAACAATTGGCAAAAATTGGACGAGCCTTTGTGCCGACTGTCAGAAGACTTGGCATAGAGCTCCTGCTGCTGAATAAAGCCCAGCGTTTCTGAAGCAACGAAGTCCTCACAAGGAAATCCTGTCGCCAGCACAAAAGCCAGAGCGAAAAGTGCGGATTGTCTCCCCCAAACGCGGCCACCACTTTCACACTGGCCAGGTTTTCTGTGTTGTCATCATGATTCAGGATCTGAGTGAACGCGATGCAACGAGACGAATCGAGTCGAATGGATTCCACTCGGATCGGCAACGTCAGTTCATCAGCACGCGTGATCGCCAGCGGCATTAGAGAAAACGCCTTCATCACAGTCATCACTTTTGCCATGAGGTCACTCTTCAGGAATGTACAAGACGGGCAAAAACGCCTATGGTATAGCAATGGCGGCGATCACATCATTCTTGCTGCAGCTGTCGCAATCTCCATGAAGCGCATTGGCTCGACAGCATTGAAATTGTTTAGATTCGATCTTCAATGGAACCGAACGTACCAAGCCCAGCGACTGCCACGCCAAAGTATCGATGGCGCATCGTCGTTGGATTGATCAGTCTGGCAACCATGGCCCTATTGGTCTGGATGCTTTGGCCAGCAGCGTTGAACAACGTCGAGAAGAAATTCGTGGGGACGTGGACTCGTCAAGATTCGCCGGGTTCCATATTCATTCTGTTTCATTCGGATCGAACTGCTTCATACCATAAGCCGAAGATGCCGTCACGTGCGGGGTGGTGGTGGGCAGACGAAGACTCGCTGTACTTCGATGAAGGCTTTAAGGATGCAATGAGCGTGAAGATCAGTATGATTCGTCATGGTGGTCCTGATCACAACAGGTATACGCTGTTGTCGGTCGATGAGGAATGCTTTCGAATGTTTGTGCCCGTCAATGGCACAACACACGAGTGGACTCGAGTCCCGTGTTCGTCCGCCGCGCCATTGCCTGAATAAATTCACGAATCGCTATTCGTTGATCAGAATCGATTAAACTTAAACAGAATGTGACCGCAAGGAACAACCCGCCCTGCTGAGCCCACAAAACGCAAGGTGGTGTCAGCGAACCGTTTACTTGGATTTTGCTCTTCCTTATGGGCGGGTAGTAATTCCGAGGCCGAGTTTTCGGGTCGGTGTGTTCGTCCATGTTTCATCTCTAGAAAACGGTGAGCCTCGCTTGACGTTGCGAAGGATGGCCGTGAGTGCAGCGTCGGTCTGAGGAGCATTCAAATGATCCAGCTAGGCGGCATTTCCCCGCAGAGGCCATGCCGAGAGAAGTTCGTTTTCGGCCGACGTTTCGGAATACCAGCGATTTATCATGCTCCAACCCCAGTCTTCGGCGCGCTTCACCACATTCGCTCGCAACGAATGGCGTTCCACATCCAGGCAGAAGGTAAAAAATGGTATCGGCCTGAACAGGAAAAGATTTGAAGCGGCCCTGATTAAGATGAGCGGATCCCGTCGATCTGCGATGAGCTTGCCAACGTTGGGTGTGAGTCAGTGTGAGCCAGCCGAGCCCGTGATTGCGTCGATAACGGTTTCGGGAATGGTCGCTTTAATCTTCGGTAAGTCTGCCACCGTACAGGACCAGACGATGCAGTGTCCGGCACTTCGTACCCAGGGCCGCACTGCCTGCGAAATGTGTGATAGATCGCCGGAGTATTTCGTTGACCTTGGCTGGTTGCTCACGAATAATCCAATAAGGTCGTGGGGATGGATCTTTGAAAGTTTTCCACACTGGGTTGAATCTGTAAGTTTATTCCTCGAACCGCTTTTCACACCGTAAGGTTCAATCTCGACGACGAATCCTGTTTGCCAGGTGAATTACCCTGTCAGGAGGTGTCTCGTGATCGCGATCAACGGATCAACAACTGTCGAACGCCCACAAAGTCTGTCGCTGACGGCATGGCTGGAAACGTTGGGGAATCTTGGCGGCTGGTATCCGCAGATCAGCAAACATGCTCGCCAGGAATTTCCGTGGCTGTCGCATTACGCGCGCGGCGTGCCAGCCCATCTGGCCTATCCGAATCAGACGTTGGGCTGGTTGCTGGAACAAGCAGCGGACCGATTTCCAACGCGGACGGCATGTCGCTACTACCACGAACACCTGACGTATTCTGAGTTACTGGAAAAGGCTCGTCTGCTGGCAGCGGTTTTCGTGCGCGAAGGACTGCAGCCTGGCGATCGTGTCGGCGTGCTGTTCCCGAATCTCCCGGAAACTCTGATCTCGCTGTTTGCGACCTGGTTTGCAGGTGGCGTTGTGGTTTCATTGAGCCCATTGATGGTAGCGGAGGAGATTCAGCGATTGCTGGCAGCCACGGATTGTCGGTTCGTAGTGACGCTGGATGTACTGTCGCCTTTGGTGTGCGATGGAGAAAATGTCCCCGAGGTTGTCATTCTTTCGTCCCTTGCAGGCCGGCTGTCGCGTCTTGAAACACTTGGCTACGCATGGGTTCGCTTTCAGCGTCTTGGTTTCAGTGCTGCCTGTCCTCGGACGCGCATGCTCGAATTTGACGACGCAATCAAGAACGCCCCGCGCGAATTAGACTCACCCGCGATGTCGCCGGACTCACCGGCATTCGTATTGCCCACTGGCGGAACGACGGGAACTCCAAAAGCCGTGACGCTGTCGCACCGAAACCTGGTGTCGCAGGCGTGGCAGTTGGCTCACTGGTCGCGTTCGTATCACGGTGAAGAAACCATTTTGGCCGTGCTGCCGTTCTTCCATAGCTATGGCCTGTCGAGTTCCGTCCTGATGGGGTTTGCTTTGGGTGCCACGCTGATTCTGCATCATCGTTTTCGATCGCAATCAGTGTTGCGACTGATCGAGGAACATCGTCCGACCGTCTTTCTGGCCGTTCCCGCGATGCTGGCCGCATTGAACAAAGACCTGCGGCAAAAGAAGCGGGATCTCACTTCGCTCCAGCGCGTGATCTCGGGCGGCGCAGCGTTGCCACAGAAGATTGCGGACGAGTTCCACTCTGTTTCCGGGGCACAAATTGTCGAAGGCTACGGTCTGTCCGAAGCCAGCCCGGTGACGCATGCCGGGCCAATCAACGGCATGGTCGTTTCGGGTTCAATCGGATTGCCATTGCCCGATACGGACGCTCGAATCATGGATCGGGAAACCGGCACGCAGCAAATGCCACCCGGCGAAGTCGGCGAGTTGCAGGTCCGCGGACCGCAGGTCATGCTGGGCTACTGGCACGATCAGGACGCGACAGATCGAGTCATTCAGAATGGCTGGCTGCGCACGGGCGATCTTGCGACCTGCGATGAACGAGGATACTTTAAAATCGTCGATCGCATCAAGGATCTGATCATCACGTCGGGATTTAATGTCTATCCGGGAGACGTCGAAGAAGTGTTGCGGACATATCCCGGCGTGAAGGACGTGGCTGTTGTCGGAGATCCTGATGAAGATCGCGGCGAAATTGTGCGGGCCATTATCGTGATGGAGTCCACAAAGATTTTTCGCCGTTCCGATTTTGATGATTTCTGTCATCAGAAACTGGCCGCCTACAAACGACCTCGCAAAGTAGATATCCAGAGCGAGGACCTTCCTCGCAACTTTCTGGGCAAAGTCCTGCGCCGTGAATTGCGACAGCAGGGTGAGAAAAAGATTCAGCCAAAGGAGGCCCGAGTCAGTTCCTGAGTGCAGCGCGGGCAAGTTCGCGCTGCAGCCAATGACACATATGCATGATGGATCGGCGTGGAGTATCAGTCATGATCAGCGTCTCAACCAAACAACTTCCTCCGCCTCTGGCTGTCGTTGATGGAGTTCGCACTCCGTTTGCCAAAGCATTCGGGGCACTGGCAGATGTTTCCGCAGTGGAACTCGGGAGAGTTACGATCGCCGAGCTTTTGCGTCGCCGAAGTCTGAAGCCTGAAGACATCGGCGAAGTGGTGTTTGGCAATGTGGCCGGACCTGCTGATGCCGCCAACATTGCCCGAGTGATCTCGATTGCCGCTGGCATTCCGCACGATCGCCCGGCGCATACCGTCAACCGCAATTGTGCGTCCGGAATGGAGTCTGTCATCTCCGCGTGGCAGTTGATTCGCGACAATCGAGCGAACGTCGTCATCGCAGGCGGTACCGAATCGATGTCCAATGTGCCGTTGCTGTGGAAACCGCAAATGCAGCGGTGGCTGCTGCAGTTTCGGCGAGCGTCGGTCTTTCAACGCGCGGGGCTGCTGACGCAGTTGAGACCGTCCTGGTTCCGGCCTGTGGCGGCCCTGGAACTGGGGCTCACCGACCCGACGTGTGGAGAAAACATGGTCCAGACCGCCGAACGCCTCGCGAAGGAGTTTGCAATCTCCCGAAATCGGCAGGACGAATTTGCGTTGCTCAGCCATCAACGGGCCACGGCTGCATGGGAAAGGTGCTTCTATAAAGACGAAGTGACGCAACATGTGGAGTTGCGAAGCAGGGGCAAAGCCGTCACGAAGGATTCCGGCCCGCGTGAAAAACAGACACTGGACGCTCTGACGCGCCTGCGACCGATCCTCAGGACACCCGGAGCCACGATTACGGCCGGAAACAGTTGTCCGATCACCGATGGTGCTGCTGCGATGTTGTTGATGACTCCGCAGGAAGCCAGCAGACGGGGACTGACGCCGCTGGGATTTATCCGAGCGTACTCAGTCGCGGGTTGTGATCCCAGCCGCATGGGGCTCGGGCCGGTATTCGCGACGCACCGTCTGCTGTCGGAAACAGCAATGCAACTGAGCGACTTCGATCTGTTTGAAATCAACGAAGCCTTCGCCGCCCAGGTTTTGGCGTGCCTTGAAGCATTTCAGTCGATCGACTTTGCTCGGAAGCAACTTGGCCGTGACGCGGCGCTGGGAACAATCGACCTGGATCGGTTGAACGTCAACGGAGGTGCGATCGCGCTGGGACATCCGGTGGGAACCAGCGGTACGCGACTGATTCTGACCCTTCTGCGCGCCCTGCGCGAACGTGGTCTGCGGCGCGGACTTGCCAGCCTTTGTGTTGGCGGCGGACAGGGAGTTGCAGTCTGGGTGGAACGCGAACTGGAGGACTCATCATGAAAAGCTTTAAACATCTGTCTGTCTCAGTCGACGACCGAAACGTAGCGACCGTCACTCTGAATTCTGCCGATCGTTCGGTGAACGTGTTCGATGAAGAATTGCTCTGCGAAATGCGTTCTGTCATCTCGCAGTTTGAGTTGCAACCGGAGCTGGCACTCGTGGTCTTCCGCAGTGGCAAGGCGTCCGGTTTTCTCGCGGGCGCCGATGTCGCCCGCATTCAGTCCATTGCGTCGCCGGAGGCTGCGAATCTCGCATTGAAACAGGGGCAGGATCTGTTCGATTCTCTAGCCAGCCTCCGTGTACCTACTGTCGCCGTCATTCACGGTGCCTGCCTTGGTGGTGGGCTGGAATTCGCGATGGCCTGCAGATACCGCGTCGCGCTGGAATCGAACAGCACTCGCCTTGGCCTGCCGGAAACCCAACTGGGGCTGATCCCCGGTTGGGGAGGCACGCAGCGTCTTCCGAAAATCGCAGGACTAACACACGCGATGACAATGATCCTTGAAGGATCTCAACTATCTGCCCGTGACGCACTCAAGGCGGGTCTGATCGATGCCATCGCATCCACAGAAAACACAGAACAGGACGTGTCTCGCTTTCTGTTGACGTGTCGTTTATCGGCGTGGCCAAAACGGAGCGTGCGAAGCTGGTGGAAATGGCTGATTGAACAGTCACGCCCTGGTCAGGCGATCCTGTTGGCAATCGCTCGTCGGCGGATTGCACGTCGCGCACGGAACTACCCTGCGTTGCCTGCAGCGCTGCGCGCGATGGAAGTTGGTCTGCGCAAAGGGTCGGCCGCCGGACTTCAGGAAGAACGTGCCCAGTTCTGTCGTCTCCTGTTTCAACCGACAACTCGCAACCTGCTGGAATTGTTCTCGCAACGAGAACGGGCGCGTAAAGTTTCGACTTGGGTTTCTGTGAAGGGTTCAAACATGACTCCGATTGAAACGATTGCCGTAATCGGAGGTGGGACGATGGGAGCGGGCATCGCTCAGTTGGCACTGACGCGCGGCTACCGCGTGGTGCTGCGGGAACTGAATGCCGAACTCGCAGCAGCTGGCGAGAAACGGGTCACGGATCTGCTGAACGCCGCGTTAAAAAAAGGCGTGCTTAGCGCGGATGTGGCGGCGACAGCGAAGGGAAATTTGACTGTCACGACTGAATGGGAACCATTGCGCGATGCGGATCTCGTGATCGAAGCGATCGTGGAGAAACTGGATGTGAAGAGTCGGCTATTCACGGAGCTGGATTCCCATCTGCCCGAGCGGACAATTCTCGCATCAAACACGTCCGCGCTGTCGATCAGCGCGCTTGCCAGAGCGACGCGGCGACCAGATCGAGTTGCCGGTCTGCACTTCTTCAATCCGGTCCATAAAATGCCGCTCGTGGAAGTTGTCCAGACATCCGGTACATCGAAGCAGACTCTGGTAACGTTGCTCGAATTCACGCGTGCGCTGGGCAAGACACCGTTGCCAGTTGCGGAAGGGCCTGGATTTCTGGTCAATCGCATTCTGTTCTCGTATCTGGACGAGGCCGTGCGGCTGGTTCTGGATGGCGTATCGGTCAGCGATGTGGATCGGGAAGCGAAACGCTTTGGATTGCCAATGGGTCCGCTGGAACTCATGGACACCGTGGGACTGGACATCGCCGCCGACGTGGCTGCAACGCTGGCGGTTCTGAACACGGACTCCAGCCCGACGGCTGAATTCCTGAACGGACTCGTGCGAGGCGGCAGCAAGGGACAGAAATCCGGAGCCGGTTTCTATACGTATAAGAAGGGTCATCGCGGTGCGGTGGCCGATCTGGGAATTAGATCCAGCGTAAACGCAATGCAAATCCCGTCGCAACGCATCAACGACGAAACATTCAGCGGGATTCAACTGCGTCTGATCGGATCGCTCATGAACGCCGCCGCGCAAACGCTCAGTGCCGGAATTGTGCG
>JANOZG010000068.1:0-5996 GCA_031429275.1 Planctomycetota bacterium | reverse complement strand
AGCCCTCAAGCGTCTGAGGCAGCGCGAGGTGCACGACGGTCCGCACATCAGCCTTGTCGATTCCCATGCCGAAGGCGACAGTGGCGACTATCACTTCGATGTCGCCATTCAGGAATCGATTCTGCACACGGTCACGGTCGGCCGCTGCCATGCCAGCATGGTAGGCGGCCGCCGGCATGACCACTGCGAGCTGCTCTGCGAGCAGGACCGAATCTTTGCGCGACGGAGCATAAACGATCGCCGGCCGACGCGCGGGATTCCCCAACAATTTCAGGATTACATCCATGCGGTCAGGCCGCGGAATCTCGACCACTTCAATGGCCAGGTTACTCCGGCGAAAACCGTGGATGAAGCGATTGTCTGAATGGAGATTCAACTGTGCGATAATGTCGCGCTGCACGATGGGCGTTGCGGTCGCGGTCAGAGCAATGACCGGGGTGGGACGGAGCGAGGGGAGCCGTTGCCCCAGCATCCGGTAGTCCGGGCGAAAGTCATGCCCCCATTGCGAAATGCAGTGTGCCTCGTCGATGGCGATCAGGGTGGGCCTGGTGCGGGCAAGGAATTCGGGAAAGCCCGGCACGCTCAGTCGTTCAGGTGCGATAAAGAGAAAGTCGAGCCCGCCAGCGAGGTATTCCAGGCATGCGGCACGGGAATCCGGACGAGAACGACCGGAGTGGATCCGTTCCGCCCGCAGACCCAAGGCCTTGAGCTTTGTCACCTGGTCTTCCATCAACGCAATGAGCGGACTGATGACAAGAGTCGTTCCGCCGCGAGCAAGGCCAGGCAGCTGGTAACACAGCGACTTGCCAGCCCCGGTCGGCATCACCAGCAGGACATCCTGGCCATCGCGGGCGGCTTTGCAGACCGCTTCCTGATGCGGGCGAAATCCGGCATGGCCAAAGGTGCCCTTCAACAGTTCAGTCATGTCTCGCGAAAGCGGCAGACGTGCGGGAACAGTGTTGGCCGACGCGTTGGCAGTTGCGTTGGCAGTTGCGTTGGCAGCGGAGTCGGATTTCGCGGCGGGTGTTTGCTCAAACGTCTGCTTCCCGGGCGTCGCGCGCGGCCCGTCGAGCACGAGCTTCACGACCTCGCGGACATACGATTCGATCCCCGCCATAAACGGCGGTAACTGCGACTCGCCTCGGTGGATCGCATGCAGACGAGCTTCCCATTGTCCGGTCATCGCCGGGCTCTTGACGGCGGGGTGGACCGCGTCGATCAGACGGATGCCTTTGTCGGTGGCTGTCAGCGACTTGCCGTCTCGCACGATGTATTCACGCGTGATCAGGGTCTCGATGATCGCCGCCCGAGTCGCTGGCGTGCCCAGACCGCAATCCTTCATAGCCCTCGAGAGTTCTTTGTCGTCGAGCGCCTTGCCCGCCGTCTCCATCGCGGTCAGCAAACTCGCGTCATTGAACCGCTTGGGAGGTCTCGTCTGCTTTTCCTGCATGACGACATCGCGCACGGGCTGTGAGGCATTTTGGGAGAGACCTGCAGGAAGCGATTGCTCTTCGGCGTCGTTGTCTTTCCTGCGCGATGGGATGTCCAGCGCTTTCCATCCGGGCTGAACCACAGCGGTGCCAACAGTGTGGAAGCGATCGATGACAGGAATCGTGGCGTCAATCGACGAGGGCGGTGACGGTGATACAGTCAAGTGGGACGCCACCGCTGTGATGACCGTCGTCACCGCCGAGATATGATCCTCGTGCCACGCCATCAACAGCCGACGGCAGACAAGGTCGTAGATGCGTCGCTCATCACTGTCGAGCGAAACTTTCGTCGGGTCCGTCGTCGTCGGGATGATCGCATGGTGATCGGTGACATTGGCATCGTCCACAAACCTCCGGCCCAGCATCCGCGTGCCTGTCCCCTCGGCAAGATGCGTCTCATAGGAGCCCCGAATCGCATGAACCACCTGGGGCAACGTTGCGGCCATATCCGACGACAAATGCCGACTATCCGTGCGGGGATAGCTGAGAAGTTTCCTGGTTTCGTACAACCCCTGCGCGAGTTCGAGCGTTCGTTTGGCACTGAATCCCCAGAGACGGTTGGCATGCCGCTGTAGCTCGGTGAGATCGTAAAGCAGAGGAGGAGGCATCTGACGTTTCTCCTGCGTCATCGATTCGATCATCCCCGAGCCTGCAAGCATGACTCGATCGATGATGGCCCGCGCGTTCTGCCCGTCGGGTGGGAGCCGCTTCGATTCACTGGAGGGAGATTCGCCGGTCTTGAACCACGTGCCAGTGTAGGGCGTTGCGCAGAATGTGCCGATAACTTCGACGTATGCCTCGGGAACGAACTCGCGGATCTCCTTTTCACGTTCGACGAGCATGGCCAGCGTGGGCGTCTGCACCCTGCCGACGGAAAGAGTCTCGCCCTGTGCGATCGTGTACGCACGCGACAAATTCATTCCAACCAGCCAATCCGCCTGAGCACGGCCTCGAGCAGCTGCGGCCAGCGAGTCGTACGTGCGTCCGTCCTTCATTGCCAGCAGCCCGGACTTGATCGCGGCGGGAGTCAGCGACGAAATCCACAAACGCCGAACCGGTTTGCGGCACCCCGTGGCCTCATAAAGAAAACGAAAAATTAACTCGCCCTCGCGTCCAGCATCTGTGGCGCAAACCACATATTCGACATCGCGGCCCTGAATCAGTTTCTTGACGATGCTGAACTGTTCTTTCGTCGATTCAAGCACTGCCAGCGGCCAGTGGTCGGGGAGCATGGGCAGAGAATCTGCACTCCACACTTTCCAGTCGGGATTGATTTCATGTGGCTGGGCCAATCCCACGAGATGCCCTATCGCCCACGTGACCACGTATCCATTGCCGTGCAGCCATCCGTTAGCCCGCGTCTGTGCGCCGACGACCTGCGCAATATCACGCGCAACAGACGGCTTCTCGGCGACAACAACTATGGTCACGGATTTGTTCCAGATAGCGTCACAAAAAACAACGGATCAGAAATCAGTTTTCCGAGGGACGAAGTGTATCAACGCGTTTGGCATAGTTCCGCAAAGAACAGAGCGGCGGCTCAGGGACCACAGCATCGAAAGGATAACGCATTGCCCGGATAGAGAAGAGCGTGTTCGTAAGATTATCGCTGAAGTGCAAGCAGAGATGTCTGGGGACGGTTCGTGTCAGACTACGTCCTGACGTGGCATCGTGTCAGAATCACCGAGTTCCTTGCATTCCAACATTGGCCCGCTGACGTCGTTACTGAGCGGAGACAGTCAAAACGTCTGCTGCCGATGCGGCATATGGAATAGACCTGAGTGCACCTCCGAGGTTTTCAAATCGGAGGTCTATAGCGGTATGTCCATGAAAGCACTTGGCTCGATTGGACATCGTGAACGTTGTTAGTGACAATGTCGTCCGTTGGAGATGCCGATTCTCCGAAACAACGAATCACGATCAGAAGGAATTACAAAATGGGCGACAAAGGCGGCAAGAAGGATAAGGAAAAGAGTAAGAAACAGAAGGCAGACAAAGAGGTACAAAAGACGAAGGCGAAGCAGCCTAAGTCCCCGTCGAAGTAAGCAGAGCCTGGTTTACAGGTCCACAAGCGTGTACAGCGGATACGCAGTGTGCGGCTGCGCGAAATTCTTCACAAGGTTCTCGCGCAGCCGCTGCTGCGATCTTTGATGTGGCCATTCGCGTGTCCGAACTGCCTGTCAACGTGAAATATGAATGTTGAGGAAGGCTACTGTCCGGTTCACGTCGCTGCTCTTCGCTTCACCCGTGTCCACAACGTACGCTGAACCAATACAGTGCGGATCGTTGTCTCTCGCCATGACCCCTAACCAAAAGCAACGATTGAGAAGATGGAAATGCCAATGATTCCACTGATTCGATCCTTCCTGATTGCAGGTCTTGTGATCGTGTGCATTTGCTCAACAGGAAGGGCCGAGAATGAGGCCGACGTTGTGGTTTACGGCTCAACACCGGGCGGATTCTGCTCTGCGATCGCGGCTGCTCGCGAAGGTGCATCGGTGATACTGCTTGAGCCGACTGATCACGTCGGCGCGATGAGTACCGGCGGTTTAAGCCACTGTGACTCCAACCAAATGGTACGCAGCACGGTCATGGGACTATTCGATGAGTGGCACAGGCGTGTGGTCAAGGACTACCTCGATCGTGGGCTCAAAGCGCCCTACGATCCCGCTGTCAAGGACCAGTCGCTGTGGACCTTTGAGCCGCACGTTGCGATGCGAGTGACGTTGGAGATGCTCGATGAGGCAGGGGTTAAGGTGCTGACCAATCGCTATTTGAAGTCGGTTACCAGACAGGGCCCGCACATCACGTCCCTCGTCACCTGGAACGAGACGTTTACCGGCAAAGTCTTTGTTGATGGCACTTATGAGGGGGATCTTATGGCGGCAGCGGGAGTGGACTGGACGATCGGCCGCGAAGGCCGTGAGGAATATGGCGAGTCGCTTGCGGGAAAGCATTACCCCAAACAGAAAATGAAGATCAGTGGCTTTGACGACGAGGGCAAACTGCTACCGCTGGTCACGACGAACGATGCCGGTCCTGAAGACGCTGGCGACAGGAATGTCATGACCTACAGCTTCCGCTTGTGTCTGACTGAGGATCCGAACAACAGGGTGCAGATGCCCGCGCCAGCCAGTTATGACTCGGCTCGGTTCGAAGTGGTCCGCCGAGCTCTGAAAGCCGGCATTCGCGTTGGATTCGATCTCTACCCGTTGCCCGGCGGCAAACTCGACGGCAACAACTCCATTGGTGGACAGTTTTCGCTGGGCCTTGTGGGCGGTTGCAACCTGTGGCACTCTGCCGACGAAGCCGGGCGAATAAAGATCTGGGAAGACCACAAGCAGTATACACTTCAGTTCTATCACTTCCTGACAAACGATCCGACCGTTCCCGAGGAGGTTCGGCATCGATATGCTAAGCTCGGTCTTTGTCGAGATGAGTTCGCAAGCTTCGACCATTTCTCGCCTGCGCTTTACGTCCGCGAATCGCGTCGCATGAGAGGGATGTATGTCATCAGCCAGCGGGACATTCTCGATTCGCCGAGCAAGGACGATGCGATTGCGATCTCATCGTTCCCGATTGACTCGCACGACTGCCAGCGCATCGCGTTGAAAGACGGAGGAGTGATCAATGAGGGGACGATCTTTCCTGTGAGACGTCAAAATCCCAAGCAGGGGTATCCATACCATGTGCCGTACCGTTCGATCATTCCTAAGCCCGAGCAATGTGACAACCTGCTTGTTCCGGTCGCGCTGTCTTGCACGCATGTGGGTATTTCGTCGTTGCGGATCGAAGGGACATGGATGATCATTGGGCAAAGCGCTGGCGTCGCGGCAGCCTTGGCAGCTCAGATGGATCAAACCGTGCAGAACCTGCCGTATCCAAAACTTCGCGAGCGACTCCTGTCGCAACACCAAGTTCTCGTGCTGCCAGATGCATCCGAATCACCATCGACTAACGCGACTAAAGCCGCAGAAGCTTTACCAGGAATTGTGCTTGATGATGCGACGGCAACGCTCACAGGCGAGTGGTCTCATTCGACGAAATTCAAACCCCATATCGGGAACGGATATGTCTTCAGCGGTAAGCCGGGCGACAAAACACAAGGTGATGGTAAAGCGGTGGCAACGTTCCAAATCAAGGTGGGGAAGTCAGGTACCTATCAATTGTTGATGAGCTATTCGGCACACGAGACCCGAGCAACGAATGTGCCTGTGATCGTCACGCAAGGATCTTACAAGAAGGAGTTTGCTGTGGATCAAACAAAACCCCTGCCGAGTGGCGAGGATTTCCAACTCGTAGGAAAAGTAGACCTGAAAAGTGGAGTCGAAACGACGATTAATATCAACAACAGCCAAACCGTCGGTTTCGTTATTGTCGATGCGATCCAACTACTTCCGCAGGACGAGTAGACGCAGGAAGCAAATGGAATGATGCCGTGGTGAAAGACCATAGTTGCGGAATGCGGTCAATGGGCCTTCTGGAAAAGATCCAGTTCTAAAACAG
>JANOZG010000067.1:0-19094 GCA_031429275.1 Planctomycetota bacterium | reverse complement strand
TTTCATCTGCCGCTCGCCTTAGAGTGCGTTGCAGTCGCTTGGGAAAGTGAACGAGGTCATTCGGCTCATCAAATTTAAAACGGGGGGAATCGTCGATAATGAGGTTCCATGCCTTCGATGGCAAATCTGATGTCCGTGGCTGTCAATCCAAATAAACGGACGTGGTCCAAATGTTCAAATCAGAGTCAATGGAAGCGTCCAGGCTTCTCCGATCAGCGGCTTCGTTCAGGCTGATCACCAATGGCTGGCTCAGCAAACAACGCATGGAGCCACTGGACGTCCTGACCATGGTCCAAGAGCAATGTCTTAGCCGGGACAAATGCCACCGGGCTATCCCGGTTCGTTGCCCCCGGGAGGAAACGGATTCCCGGGAACGAACAGTTTTGGCGACTCATCAGCCCCCGGCTACAACCCCGTAAATGGCGGAGCGGAGTTCACAGACGCGGACGGATTGCAAGTTCGCTTGAAATACACAAAAACAAAAGTGCCATGCACTTTGCATGCATCACCGTTGCCCCTGTCCTGGCGATCTAACGCCGTCTACAATCCAAATTGTTGCGCCGTCCTTCTTCAGGCCGACGGTAAACATTGTGTTTACTTGAAACAAGATGAGGTCACCCTTTTGTAATTTGCTCTCGGGGACTCGGGTCACATCCATGGCGGCAGGATCTGTTCTCAGCCGTGATTCAACTTCGTTAGCAGTCAGGGTGAAATCAGGGAAGTAGATCGTGCGGAGCGACTCTACGGTTTGCTCAGCGTCACCATAATAATAAGCGCGTCGAAAGTGTGAAAAGGCATTTGCCTCGATTGCCACCCAGACAATGCCAATCATGCAGAATCCGAAAACCATCGCACGAAGTGATGTTTTAGCTACAGACACCGGTTGGTTGTCCTGCAGAAGCATGGTGGAATGGATCTGGAAATGATCCGCAGTCAGTCGACGGATCAGGAGGAGACTGGAGTCACGTCCTGCGAAAGTCACAGCCGCAGATAAATTCGCTGGCGGTGCAGCCAATAAAGGAATAACCAGAAAACCACGAACGTTCCTGTGGCGAGTGTGATTGGAGCATACCATTCAGGATCCAACGCCTTCGGGCCGAAGACGTTTTCGATCAGGCCAGCCAGATGAACTTTGATCAGACTGTTTTTTGTCCAGCCGCCGACTGTTTGCCCCAGCATGTACATCAGGATGGAATTCATTCCTACCACCACCAACGGAAACGCCAGAATCTTAAAGGGAGCGATATCGAAGACCAGATAGAAGAGAGCCAGCATGCCGATGACGTAGCCTCCGCTGAACAACACCCAGCTTGGCGTCCAGATGCGTTTCACAATCGGACAAACGGTCAGATCTGCCAGAATTCCAAGCCCCAGACAAAGGCCTGAGACGACGATGAGAACTCCCAGCTTCTTCCAGTCAGAATGGCCACCTGCCAGCAACAATTGCCCGCACAGCATTCCGATAATTGTCGTGCCGAGCGAAGGAACAAAGTTCAAAGTCGCATAGCCACCAGTATTCGGTGTCCAGGGAACGTCGTTGCGCAAGAACGCTCGCCGAAACCATCCGGGGCTCTCTGGTGTGGGAGGTTCCTCAACTGTTGCCGGCGTTTCTACGGTTTCTGGCGTTGGCTGCAATTCGCCAGGAGTTTCCTGCGGCAGGGTTTCGGGAGTTGCCGCATTTGCGGTCGGCTCAGCGTCTGGCGAAGCTGTTTCCGTTGCCGCAGCATCAGGCTGTTTCGCCTTCTCATCAGCTTCAGACGTCAACACGACCGGCAGCCATTGAGACGACTGTGGCGACATGACGTCAGCATCTGCCGCAGCGGATTCCGGTCCAGGAACAGTCCGAAGTTGCGGCAACAGCCAGCGATCAAAATAGAATGCCGCGTTGGCATTCTTCGACCATGCGGCAAACCTGCCTTCGAAGACTTCGCCCTTCTCTTTGCTGGCCGAGACGCTTGCAAAATCGTAGTTCGCAGCTGGCGGATTGAAAAAGAACAGGGCCCAGTAACCGATGAGAATCACAACGAGCGCGGCGCATTGAACCAACGGCTTGAAGTTCAGCAGGCACCATGCAAAGAAATAGCCAAGCCCGATCTGACACAGCACATTCGGAAATTCCCAGGTCGTATGTTGGCGGCCGTTCGACTGCAGAAACACGCCGATCAGTACGAGGGCTACTGATCGAATCAACGCATGCAGTCCCAGACGCCATGTTGAATGCTGTTGTTGCTGCGATCGCCGCGCGTAAGAAAACGGCATCGCAACACCGACCATAAACATGAACGATGGCTGGATCAGATCCCAGAACGAAACCTTGAAATAATCAAAAGCACTTCGCCAGGCAGGATGCTCGAAGCTCCACGCAAGATTCTCCCAGAAAGGTCTGTCGCAAACCTTCCAGACTGGAGATTCGGCATCGATCTCTGCAAATCCTGCGATGCCAAATCCCGAAGCAGCCAACATAATCATGATGAAGCCGCGAAATGCGTCGAGCGATACCAAGCGTCCTGGTGGTTTTGTGCGGGGCTTGCCGGATTTTTCTGAATCGATTGATTCGTTACGATCCTTCGACCGTAATGCCGTCCCGGCCGCTGCGGATGCTGCTCCCTGAGCAATTGGTGGCGAAACAGATTTGCCTTGCTCAGCCAGCTTGTATGTGTCGTCTTTAGGCGTTGTCTTTGGCGGAACCGGCTTACCAACCATAACGGGCCTCGATATCACAGCATTTACAGAATATCCATCTGCCTGCAGTGTAATGCGTTCGTGCCCAGAAACACAGGCAATTTTCATAGTGCTGGAAACAGCTATGGCGACTGCTTTCCGTGGGCAGAACCTGTTTTCAATCATCCGGCGACAGAATCGCTACTGGTTGGTTGGTCCCAGGTGTCGTCCAGCAGCTCATCGGAATTTGAAACCACACCGGCACCTTCGATTTGCTGGTCGGCACCAGTATCGATCGACTCATGCTCAGGCTTCATGATGTCGTAGGCCACCTTATGGCCCGGTAACCAAAGTGGTTCGATCTTTTTCTGCTGGAACATCTGAGCAATGTGTTCATGGCAGGTGAAGAACAGCACCTGTTGGCCTTCGCGAGCCACTTCCAGCAGACATTCTGCTGCAGCTTCGGTGCGTTCCTGATCGAAGTTGACGAACAGGTCGTCCATCACCAGCGGCAGTTCCACACCGCGTTTTGCAAACTCTCGAACCAAAGCAAAGCGAATGGCAAGGAACAGTTGTTCGCGTGTTCCGCCACTCAATTGTTCGACTCGGAACGTCTGACCGTATTCGTCGTCAATGCAGAGGAAATCTTCACCAAGTGGTGCCCAGATACGATGATAGCGACCGGACGTCATGCGGTGCATATAGTCGGAAGCAGTCACCAGTGTTCCGGAAATATTCTCCTGTTCAAAGCGGCGGCGAATCTGTACCACCGCATCATGTTCAATCTCCAGAGCAAACCAGTCTTCAGTCGCGCGGTAGATTTCGGAAGCCACGCGAGCCTTCTGAAAGAATTCCGCGTGGGAATCACGACTGCTTTCCAGCAAGCGAATCTCCTGCTTCAAGCTGCCCAGCTCTTCATGGTTCTTATTCAAACGCTGCTCAACGTGGGCAAGTTCAGATGTACGAACCACGATCGTCTCGCGAGCCTTCATCGAGTCGAAGTGAATCAAGTCGTCTTCGACGATTGCCAATTCCTTTTCAGCGGATGACGCATCCATCAATTCTTCGTTGGCCTTTTTCAGTTGTGAATCCAACTGAACTCGCCGCGTTTCAGATTCCTGCTGCTTGACCAACTCTTCGCGAGAACTCACACCGGAACGAGCCAACACGGCGCTGCGACGAAGTTCTGCCGCTTCCAGCTGGTGCTGAGCATGCAGACCGTCACGTTGACGTGACTCGCTGTCCGTCAGCAGTCGAGTTTTTTCAGTTCGGTCGCGATCATGTGTTTTCAATTCCTGATGCCATGACGTCAGAACTTCCAGCGGACGCGTGAAGTTCAGCTTTTTGGCATTGGTCAAACGACTACCGAGTTGTTCCACACGAACTCGCATTGCTTCGAACATCCGCCGCAAGCCCTCAACTTCAGGTGCGGAATTTCGCCATTGCGTCAGCATTTCACGCACTTCCTGAATACGCCGCCACCATTCGAATGCTTGTTCAACTCGAACAGTTTCGTCCATGCCCAGTGAGGTCAACAGGCGACACCATTCTTGACGTTCTCTGTTGACATTTTGTTGAGCCGACTTGTATCGATCTCGCAGCATTTGCAGACGCATGCGGCGTGATGCGGCACGAGTTTGACGGCGTTGAAGGACCTCCAGATCTGCGATACGAGCGGAGCAATCGCCGATGCGATCGACCATTTCCGCAGTTGAAGATTTCCAGTGTTCGGCATTCTCGGTGCGACCTTCGAAGCGATCTGCCAGCGACATGCGGGCGATACGATCCTGCAAAAGTCGCAGCTGTCGATCCGCCTGACGCGCTTCGTCTGCAATATCATCCAGCTTGATGCCAACTTTAGCATCGAAGTTATTGCGCAGCCCGTTGCGGACGCCCCACCACATGATGCCAGCGAAGCCAAATGCAGCTGCCGCAAGTGCACCGCCGAGAGCTCGTCGTGGTTCACCACCAAGCGAAAACGTCGCGATTCCAAACAGGCACAACGCCGCACCGATCCAACCCATGGTCGTGATTGTTTTGTCAATCCATTCAGGAATCGTCTCGTTCGTATCAACGCGATCGATGACCCGTCGCACGGTTTGAATCTTCAGGGCGAGTTGTTCTTCCTGCAGACGCAATCGACCAAGGTTTTCGAGTTCGTTCAGTCGAGCTTGTTCGTGTTCAATTGCATCAGCCACGGGAATGCCGACGAAATCGAGCTGGGCATTGAGTTCGACAAGTTCCTTCTGACTGCGTTTTGTCATGCTGCGCAGCCACCGACGAAGTTTGCCTCGCCGTTGCAGTGTCGCCTGATATCGGCGGGCGGCTGCCAGCAATCTGTTATGGGCCGCAGGGGAAGTGTCGATAGAATTCAAACGATCAACAGACCATCCACTGCCCAGCTGCGTCATCTGATGATTGAGTTCACGGCGAAGTTCGGATGATCGTTCTTCGGCATGCCGAATCTGTTCTTCGATCTGACGCAGCCAGTCGCTTTGGTCCACCAGACTCTGAATGGCATAACGCTCTTTGTCGAACAATGCGTCCGTTGTAAGTCGTTCCGCCTGCGTTCGAAACTGAGCCGCCTGATCGTTGTGTTTGTCGCGGCGATTCGTTGCGTCCTGAATGTCTTTTTCAGCTGCTGAAAGTTGCTTCAGAGCTTCCGTTGGATTGGTCGGCACAACGGGTAGCCGAGTCAGTTCCAGTTGCAGGTCCTTGATGCGTTTCCACGGTTTGTGGCAGTTTTGAAGGAATCGCAGGCCTCGCAATTCGTTGTTAATGTTGCCTTCGCGATGCTGAAGTTCATCGATTTCCTGCAGCAGTTCCCGACGTCGGCGAGTCAACTTGGCGTGCTTGTCGCGCGCCTGTCCGGAATTGCGACGAGAACCCGCCATGCTGGCATATTTGTCAAACAACCCTGGCACTCGACCAGATCGACTGTCAGCGCCAAACATCGACTTGCGACGATCTTTAATCTCGGCAAGAGCATCTAGAATCTGCCGGCCCTGAGGTCCCAGCGACAATCCGTAGATGTACTCGGCAACCTGATTGGTGCCCAGCGTCGCCAGTTGGTTCAGCTCACGCACTCCAACAGCAAAGATGTCGGCATAAACGTCTTCGCTTGTTCCTGCCAGAATGTGATCCAGCGCAGTTTCTTTTTCGACACCTTCCTGACCGCCGGAGATACGCAGACGACCACGCCCCGCGAGTTCCGCGCGACGGTGAATTCGCCAGGTGCGACCACCATGTTCACAGCGCAGCGCGCCACGCCACGGTTGTTCTGCGTCGGGTTGATGCCATGCCGGTTCGGTTGATAACGGTTCGTAACCATACAGCGTCGATCGAATGAAACGCATGAGCGTCGTCTTACCGGCCTCGTTTGGGCCGTAGATCACGTTCAGCCCTTTCGGGTCCAAACGCAGTAAAAGACTGCGCCAGATTCGAAAGCGATCGATGTCAATTTCCGTCAGCTTCATGCCGATTTCCTTTGAAACTTAATCATCGGCGTCCTCATCATCCAAATCCGACCCGACGACTTCATCATCTACATCAAGCTCTGCAGTGTCTTCTGTTTCATCATGATCCAGAACGTCGTTTCCTACTTCGCCGCCAAGGCCAAAGTCTGGTTGGAACCATGTCGCCCCGTCTGTACGGAGCTTTGCAAGGATTTGTTCCGGATCAACAGAAGGTAAAAGCGATGTAAAACGCTGTTTCCAGCCGGTGGACAGCTCTTTGCTGCCATCAATCATCGCCTGCAATGCATCGTCACTCAGAATTCTGGACCGACCGATGTTCAACTGATACTGATCTGCGAGTGCGTCGGGCGGATCACCGATTGGCCACGAGTTGGGAAGTGAGCGAATCTCGTGCAGCAAACGTATAGTGCGGCCGCTGTGCTTGAATTCGTCCAGTTCCACAGCGACGGCGACTTCCAGATCGTTGCGAGTCAGGTCCTGCAACACCGGCAGCGCGCCACGGAGAATCCACTGCACGGACCAGATGCGGTCGGCCGCACTGGGTTTCAAGCCCAGTAGCATGGTTTTCATTTGCTGCAGAATAGACGAAAGATTCGTCTGTGCCGCAACATTGAGCTCAATATGTTTCCAGTCTACACAACTGGAATCGACTGATGAAATCCGAACTTCGCCAGAACCCGAAACCTCGACCAGCGAACACGAACCTCCAGACGCCTCCATTTGACTGCGTGGCTGAGTGGTGCCGGGACAGTGTACAACTCCTTCATCACGCCACAGCGTTGTGCGAGCCATTTCGCCTGTGAGTGCCAGGAAATTCAACTGACCTTCATGCAGCATTTCGTCAACGTATTTTATAAAACCCGGATCCAACGACGGGTGCGCATCAGTGGGGCCCGCTTCCAGTGTTTCGAGAGATCGCTTGATTTTACGGTTCGTGGCGGGAGCTTTGCGTGGCTTTTGACCATCTTCAGCGTCGATGGAATGTCGCACCTGGATGGAATCTTCATTGTCAGATTCGAAATCCGGCTCCTTACTCGCAATTTGTTCGCCGGATGTGAGATGATCAAGCGAAATGGAGAGCGATTCATCTGAAGCGGATGCCGCCATCGCCGCCATCCGCCGAGCTTCTTCGTATTTTGCTTTGCTTACGACACCAATCCGAAACGGCTGAATGCCATTGGTGCCTTTCGCCAGCACGCGAATTCCAAACGCATCGGCTTCGCCAAACCACATCGACGACGACAAAGTAGTCGCCAGTTGCTTATTGACATACAGCTCCTCGGGTTCCGGGTTGGAGCTATAGCAGACGATGACATTGTCAGGCATTTCGGGAATTGCACGCCATGCTTCAGGTGGATCCGAATCACCCGGCAACACAAACACCTGGATTTTGTGTTCTGCCAGCCGATTGACACCTTTCAGCAATGCGAGCCGCGCTCGCAGGCTGCGATCGGCTTCGATAAAAACGTTGCCGGACAACAATAAGAAATCCACGTCGTGCCGAATCGAGGCGTCAATGACTTCTTCAAAAGCGAACAAAGTCGCATCTTCAAATGCGAATCGAAGCTCATCCGTCAGTGTTTCTGAAGTCTGCACGCTCACCGGAACATCAAGCCGGATATTGGCAGCATGAATGAAACGTTGTGGCTCAAACGCCATTGATCAGACTCCTTTCCGCCATCCGAAAACGCGGACTACTGCATCCTAATATACTGAGCACTGGAAAAAGGCCATTTTCCAATTTCATGGCACGTCACGAAGATTCGGTAAGCTGCCACAGGATGGGAAGTCTAATGAACCTGCGAGTCTGGGGAAAGGCTTCCCGGCTACCAGAATCGGCAATTTTTTCCTTACAACTGTGACAACCCTGAAATCGGCGAATCTTCAAAGGCCGAACCCCCTAGGGAGACGATTTCAATAATAGATCCAAAGAAGATGTTTTGTTTTGGATTCACCAACGTAAGAATACCGTTTTCGAACGGTTTCCAGCTGTCGCCGTCATCGTTCTTCCCCCTCATGAACGGTGACGGCGATTTTTTAGAACTAAGCCATGACTCGCCGTAAACGTCTGCCAGAAGGTCACTCGTTTGCAGTCTCTTCTTTTCGCGATCCAGCGACATGGCTTCCTGGTTTTCTGACTTATCTCGACGCCGAATGCGGCATGTCAAAAAACACTCTGACGGCCTACGGTCACGACCTTGAACGATTTTTTACATGGAATCGCGATACGGGCAAGGTCGGTATTCACGAAATCGGCGTTCCAACGATCACTTTGTTTCTTGAGTATCTGCAGTCGCTGGGACTGGCAGCCAGCAGTGTCGGACGCAATCTTGTGGCGATCCGAATGTTCTTCCGTTTTTTGATGCTGGAAGGCGTCGTCGCGGAAAGCACTGTTGATCTTGTCAGCTCGCCAAAGTTGTGGGAACGACTCCCCAAAGTGCTGAGCCCGGAAATGGTGGACGCGTTGCTGGCGGCGCCAGTTGGGCCCATCGATCGCTACTATCTTCGCGACCGCGCACTTCTGGCGGTGATGTATGCGACTGGTTGTCGCGTGTCTGAAGTTGTCAACATGAAGCAGAATGACGTCCAGCTCGACGAGAACTACTGCCGCTGTACGGGCAAGGGTGATAAGCAGCGATTAGTCTCGTTGAACCCAGTGGCGACGGATGCGATTCGCAAATATTTGCTGCATGAACGCCCTGACCTCGTCACGGTTGCTGGTGCAGACAGCGGGCATCTGTTTCTGACTCGCAGCGGACGCGTGATGAATCGCGAATCGATCTGGGAACTGGTGCAACGTTATGCAGCCCGCGTCGGCTGCGCGAAGGAAATTGGCCCGCATACGTTGCGACACAGTTTTGCTACCCATTTGCTGGCGGGAGGTGCAGACATCCGAGCTCTGCAGGAAATGTTGGGCCACTCCAGCATCCGCACGACACAGATTTATACCCACGTCGAACACAGCCGCTTAAAGTCTGTTCACAAGCAATGCCATCCTCGCGGCTGATTACTTTGCGTCAACGCCGGACTTGAATCGAAACAGACTGCCGAATGGCGTCGTGAAGTAGATGTCGCCGGCTTCGTCGTCGCCGAAACTCATCACCGGAAGTTTGTCGCCGGTTAATGAATAGTTAGCAACGACTTTGCCTGTGGCTTCGTCGTACTCCAAAGCCCACAGCAGGCCGGAAACATAGTCGGCGTAGATGTATTTGCCGACAAGTTCGGGTACCCGAGTTCCTCGGTAAACGGTCCCGCCGGTGATCGATTTTCCAACTTCATGATGATACTCGAAAATTGGATCGATCAGTTCAGGACGATCAGCATCATTGCCGTCAGGGCGGAACCAGTGCTTCGCTTCGCGGATGTTCCAGCCGTAATTCCCACCCGCCTTGATGATGTTAATTTCTTCCCAAAGATTCTGACCGACATCACCACACCAGAGTGTTCCGGTTTTGCGGTCAAACGAAATACGCCATGGATTTCGCAGGCCGTATGCGTAGATTTCTCCTCGTGCAGCAGTTTGTTCACCGCGACGCCCAGTGGTTACTGTTTTACCAACGAACGGATTGTCTTTGGGGATAGCGTAATTGTTTCCATCCGCTTTTTGATCAACATCGATGCGTAGGATAGAGCCCAGCAGTGTTGTCAGGTTCTGACCATTGCCGTTGGGGTCGTTAGCGCTTCCGCCGTCTCCCAGAGCAATATACAGAAATCCGTCTTTGCCGAATTCAAGGGTCCCGCCGTTGTGATTCCAGAACGGTTGAGGAATCCGCATAATGACTTCTTCGGACGCCGGATCAGCCACGTTGGGTTTGTCTTTGGAGATTCGAAACCGCGACACTTTCGACAGATGTTTGGCTTCGTCTGAAGTGTAGTAAACGAATAGCTCGCCGTTCTGCTTGAACTTTGGATGAAACGCAAATCCTAACAGGCCTTCTTCATTTTGATTGTCAGCGTAGACGCAACGTTCATCGATGTCCAGGAATACAGATGCTTCTTCGGTTTCCTGATCGTTTTTGAAAACCTTGATAATGCCTTCCTGTTCGGCCACAAACACTCGATTGGTACCGTCACCGGCATGAGTCACAACGATCGGGCGGTTGAAATCCAGATTTGGAAACGCTCGTTCGGCACTGACCGCCAGCGGCTTATCGGCGACCTTGTCTTCTGCAGCGGCCTCCGCATTAAGCAGCATTGATGGTAACAGCAATACGGAACTAAGACTTGCAAAAACTTGTTTCACGGTACTTTCCCTGTTTTCTGATCGAGTGGTCGGTAATCGCCTTTGGCGTGTACGAAGCATTGTAGACATGTCATCGGCGATCGGAAGTCAACGCGGGTTTATCAACGAAAACTGAAACACCTGTGCTCGATGATCAGAACCGTTTTCCGGAAAAACCCTGCGATTTACACACGAAAAATCGTCACTGTGCAACGCATGATCCAGAACCAAACCAAACGGAAACGAATCGCCGCAATACCACGTTGGTTGGAACCCGTATCCAACAGCGGAATTTTTCAGCCCGGAAGATTCAAGGAAATCATGGAATAGCGGTGACCATGGCGTCAAATTCAGATCCCCCAGCAGCAGCGTAGTGTGTTCAGGATCATCGACGTGCTGTTGTCGAATCCGTTTCCCCAGCAATGCGAGATGTTGATTACGTTCTGCAAAATTACGCGAACCCATGGGAGGTATCGGGTGCGTGGCGAAGACGCGAATTCGACGCTTGTTGAATTCAACTTCAGCCTCGATCGACGGAATCCACTGTGAATTCAGATGAAAGATTTTTGCATCTGTCAAAGGAAAACGTGACCAAATTCCTATGCCGAAGTTTCCGTCATCCTGCGGTTCCGAGATCGCATAATTGTGCGATTCCCCGAATTCACGTTGCAGGGTTGCGTTGAGTTTTGAACTGAGCTCCAGAATGACGATAACATCCGGATCTGCTTCTCGAATCTGCGACGTGACATGACCGTGCTGCTGGTTTCTCGTCAGAACATTCGCCAGAAACACTCGCAAGTTCTGGGGCTGCCCTGCAGGAGTTGACGCGTCTGGATTGTTCGCAGAAGGCATTGCAACATGCGATGACTGGAAGGCTGAAACCAGCCACGATGTCTGCCAGGCTATCACCGCAGTCACCACCAGCACCATTCGCCAACGACGCAGAAACAGCAGGATTACGATCATTCCGAGTAAACCGAGAACCAATTGCACTCGCAGATTGGCAATGAGATCGGCAATCCAGAAGTGCCGGGCAAACAACGTCATGCCCGCGCCGAGGCACACCAATCCTGCGATCCAATCGAAGCGCAGATCGAAGTACTGGACGACCCTGATTTGGACTCCTGATGTCAAAATGAAAGTCCTCTATTGAGCGAGTGTGTCAGAATTTCATGCTGATGCGGTTTCTAATCGCTTCAATCTGAAATATAATCGATCTGAAACCGCCGTGCGAGACCTTGAATCGAGCCTTACCCACCAGAAGCAGGTGTCCACTATCGACGCCTGCTCAATCTGAGATCATCCAAGCGTTCCTTGCCATGGCATTCGCGAGAATGTGTCTTCCGCAAACGTCGCGTGGTGGACTGAATCTGTAGCCTGATCTCTGAGTCCAAAGGAGTAACGGGATCCAATGAACAGTTTGCTTCATCAGTGTATCAGAGTGGCTTTTGTCTCATTGGTTGGCGTGGCAACATGCTCGTTGGTAACAGGAGCTGCAGCAGCCAACGATGAGGCTCAAACAGAGACCCCAATTGTTTCAGCTGCTGCGGCAAAATATCTGCCGAAAGAGGATGCGGAACGAAAACTTGCAGTGGAGTTGCGAGGAGTCGTCACGTGTGTGCCGTCAGGCTGGAAGGGTTTTTTCCTCGACGACGGATCGGCCGGTATTTACTGCGAACCGCAAAGCCTGGAGGCGGAAAAATTATTCTGGCCCATACAGGTCGGGGAGCAGATTTTACTACGAGGTGTGACTGCTCCAGGTCACCGAAACTCGTTTGTGTCCGTTTCAGGAATTGTTTCCCGAGAGACCGGGATATTGCCAGCCCCGCCGTTGAAAACAATTCAGCAGGTCATTACCGAGGCTGTTGATGCCGACTTTGTCCGAATGCGAGGACATATCGTTGGGCTCATTAATATTGCCGGCCAAATGGAGTATGGACTTCTGGCTGATGGAGTCGAGGCTCATATCTTGCATATGGGTTTTCGCATTGATCCTAAGGTGTACGACTACGCCGAGGTCGAGATCTGTGGCGTCGTCATACCGCAGGAAGCCGATTCTCGTCGAGTGAGGATCCTGGTCCCAGAGGCAAACAGCTTCAGGATGTTGTCCACTCAACTTAATGTGATGAAAGCAACGCCGAAACATTCGATTGAACAGACGCTGCTGAAAGACACAGATCGCAATCCGTTGATTCATGTTTCCGGCGATGTTTTCTGTTCGGATAACGATACGATCTGGCTGACTGAAAACGGGACTGGCATCGCGTGGAATGCGAGAGGCGTCATACTGCCGGAGGGAACGAGGCACGTTGAGCTCTTCGGTATTGCAAAACGTCAGGGGCGTCAATGCCGGCTTGAATACGCCACCGTCCTCTCAACGTCGGCCGTTGCAGCCGAGTCACGCGTCTTAGTCCACCGAAATCGCTCAGTGACCGCTGATGGGGAATCCAATCGCGTTGTCACCCTGAATGCCGTATTTTGGGACTCAAACACATTCAATTCAGAGATTGTGCTCTCCTTCGATGTGGATCAGTCAAAGCTTACATGTCGATTGCTTGGTGAGTTGGAAAACAAAGAGCTGCAAAAGCTCCAGCGTGGAGCGGATTATCGAATCACTGGTCTGCTGAACACAGTCTCCGTCGGTGGCCTCGATACGCATGAGTTGCTGGTGCGATCACTTTCTGATGTCGTTCAGGTTTCCGGTCCGCCTTGGCCCGTTCGATTTACGTTGTACATTGTGTCTTTGCTGTCGGCAGGGCTTGCTGTTGGACTTGTGTCAGCGGTCTATAGCTGGAAGCAGGCGTTGGTCGTAAGACAGCGATTAGAGGCTGCTCGAAACGAACTTCGCGAAACGAATGAAACTCTTGAGGCACGTGTTGCTGCTCGCACGCTGGAGTTAGATCGCACGAACCAAAGACTTCTTGATGAAGCCACCGCGAGACTTCTTGTGGAGAATGAGAACGCAAATACGCTGGTGTCGCTTGAGGATGCTCAAGCCTTAGCTCAGATAGGCTCCTTCTACTGGAATGCCACGACGAATACATCGTCATGGTCAAAGCAGAGTTATCTCATTCATGGTCTCGATCCAGATCAGCGATCGCCTGGTCTTGATGACTATGGCGATAGAGTCGCTGAGATAGATCGAGTCGCTTTTCAACAGTATCTGGAGCGAGCTGCTCGTTCTTCGGAACGTGAACAATGTCGGTATCAGATTACGACTCCGCAAGGTGACGTTCGATGGCTACGATCACTTGTTCGATCCGTCCATGATAGTGACGGATCATTGATAGCAATGGATGGAGTCTTTCAGGACATCACCGATATGGTCAAAGCCGAAGAGCAACTCCGTCAGTCCATGAAGATGGAGGTTGCTGGATGCATGGCCGGCGGTATTGCACACGACTTGAATAACACGCTGACGATTATCCGGTTGAACTGCTATTTGTTGAGTGCGGAGTTACAGGCACTTGCTGTCAGCCAAGTCACTCTTGATCACGTCGTGGGCATAGAGAACGCAACCGAGAAATCAGCCATGCTGACTCGCCAGCTTCTGACATTTAGCCGGAAGCAGATGATCCGTCCAGTAGAGTTAAACATCAATACAACCATTCAGGCTTTTCGACCTTTGCTTAAACAGCTGCTGGACGATACGGTCAACCTCGAGATGCACCTCGCTGAGCTCATTGCCGACGTTCGTCTTGATCCGGGGCAGTTGGAACAGATTGTGATGAACCTGATTCTTAACGCTCGTGATGCGATAGCCGGTCCTGGGCAGATCATAGTGGAAACTGCAAATGTCACCATTACTCATCTCAAAGATTTGACGAAGTGGATTCTGCCGCCGCGCCCCGGTGACTACGTTTCGATCAGCGTTACAGACAACGGCGCCGGAATTGCGCAGGAGAATCTGCACCGGATTTTCGAACCGTTCTTCTCCACCAAGGGGCAGGAAAAAGGGACTGGTCTCGGCTTGGCCGTAGTTCACGGCATTGCCCGTCAGAATGACGGTGGCCTTCTGGTGGAAAGCCGGAAAAATCACGGGACCATGTTCCAGATTCTCATCCCGGTCGTCCGCCAGACTGATGGCAGTATCGCGAATAGGCACCGTCGCCTGGATGATTCGCTCTCGAGCCAACTCATCGTGCCTCGTTCTGATACGAAAGAGTCAATCTTGCTCGTTGACGATGAGGCAGCGGTTGGAAAGTATACGCAACAGGTTTTGGAAAGACTTGGATATTCGGTCACCACGATGAATTCAGCGATCGACGCTCTGCGATTGGTCGAGGCAGGCCTCCATCAATTTCAGCTGCTAATCACCGACTATTCGATGCCGAATATGACCGGTCTCGAACTTGCAAAGCAGATCCGAGTCCACCAGCCCTCCATACATGTAATCCTGATGAGCGGCTATTTGAATGAAGAAGCCTTTCGAAATCTTCCTGTCGAACTAACGCCGATCTACATCCAAAAGCCTTTCAGCATCCATGAAATCGCCGCCCGAGTTCGCCAATCACTCATGAATGTCGACCCGCTACCGCAAACGGCTGCCGGGTGAGTTAAGATCTTACTACGAATCATGCTCGCACGGTGCGCGCATCTTTCAGGATGCGAACAACGTGAGCGGCTACGGTTTCGCCAGACTCTGCATGTGTGAATGGTACTGGCGGTCGAGTACTTCGTATGTGACTCCAGCGATTTCCGGCAGCGATGGTTCGTCGAGTGCCTGAGCCGCATCTGGGCGATACATCGCAGACAGCAACGTCGTGAGGTCATCGCGATAAAGTCCATCTTCGTAATGCATCAGAAAATGCGCAAAGCCAGCGCCTTGTGTGTAGAGCTGCGAGATTTGTGGATGGTTCTGAAAATCCTGCTGGCCTAAAGCCATAAATGTCTGCGATGGCATAAAGAACGCGTACTGAGGATCGACGATTCGTTGGCATGCCGTGTCGAACCTGACATATTCCGGGTTGCCAACCGAGACGTGTCCGCTTTCGATATCAAACGATTCGAAGTAACAGGCAATGCCTTCCAGTATCCAGAAGTTCGAATTCTCGCCGAGCTTCCATCTGTAGGGCGGACGTTGTTTCGATTTTAGTCCACGGACTTTAGCCGCAATGTTTCGCGCGTCTCGCGTTGCCATGTCCAGAATCTGGTGAGTGGCCTCGTGATAGAGTGTTGAAAATCCAATCTTGTCGGGATTGTCGAAGAAATAGGATCGCTGGTCGTCTTCCCAATAGAGTCCGTTCGTTTCCAGATTCGATGGAACCTTGCCTTCGACCTGCTTTTGATATTCTTCGCGCGTTGCATAATAGTAGACTTCCAGTTGCTTCTTCTTTCGATTTGAAGACCTCAGGCTGGCGGATTCGATGCGATCCTGCAAGGTTTTCGGAGTATTAAAGAATGCAGCAAAGTTCTGCTGCAGCCATGCGTTAAAGATTTCCAGACGCTGCGACAACTGGACGCCGACCTCCAGACTGACGTTTGTTTTGACTTTGAAATTTTCACTTTCAATCACCCAACCGTTGGCAAAGTTTCGTCGCAGTTCGGCATCCTTTTCAACGCTGATCCAATTGCCTTTCCACGGCCGCAGTCCTTCTTCATACCGAGCGACATTGACGGCAGGAATCCAGCCGTAAGTCGGATGATAGATTTCTGACTTGCTGCGTTTTTCTTTTTCAAACTGTGATACCCATTCGCCAGCGTAGTCAGGATCATCCTTTTTTTCCGGATCGACGAAGAGCTGTGAACCCAGCACTGACCGAGCGAATTTATGATCAGGATCAATTCGGATCACGTCGCCAATCATGCCGAATGCCAGTGAGGGAAATCCTGCTTTCAGAGTTGAACGAGCCAGCGTGTACAGTTCTTTGGCGCGTTCTTCACGATGGTGACGCAGCTGAAGTTGCCATTGCTGGTCTTCTATGGGCAATGCTTTGGAAACAGGTGGCGTTACAAATCCCGGCAAAGCAACATCTGCGTCTGGCGCGAGGATGCTCTGAGCCAGTTCAGCGACTTCTGCATCAGCATCCGGAAGTTCGTGTTCGACGCACCAGCTGCGAACTGACTTCAGGTCGCGTTGCAGCGATTCAAGAATCTCTTGTCGCTTTTCCAGCAGCTGTCGATGCCGCCTATCTCGCGTGGAATCATCGGCGGCGGATGTTCGGCCAGCCGCAAGCAGCGAGAACACGAACAGGGCGACGAGCACAACATTGCCAGGAAAGGATTTTGAAACGTGAATCACAAAAAGCCCCTTAAAGTTCATGGGGGAGAGCGTTAAGAGGCGTGCCGTTTCAAGGCGTTTATTGACCATCAGAGCGATTGCCTTTGATTAAGTCAATCCTGAACAGCCGAGGACAAGCCCATGTTGTGACTTCATCTTCGAAATTACTGAAGTTGCCACTATCGCGCGGAAAGTGGGCCGATACGCAGTTGGCGAGCGATGTCGTCAAACATAGCTTCCATCACCAGTCGCACGGGAGAATTTCCCTCAATCTGATGCGCGGCGACGATGATGCGGTCCAGCAGCGGTGCCAGCAAATCGACTCCCGAACGGACTCCAAAACGCTTCAACAGCGGATCAGAAAAATCTCCCGACGTCAGTCGCTTCAAGCGATCGTTTAGAAAGCCAGCGATAAAACGCAGCAGCCATTTGGCATTGCGGCGCTGTTCTTCGGTGCCGGTGGAGATCTTTTCAAGCTGCTCACAGACGTGCTTAGAAACTTCGAGCGGGTGCATTTGCTCGAGCTGTTCCAACTGGCTGCTGACCATTTCTCGCAGAGCTCGCAGATCAGGATTGATTAACTGCTGAGCGAGCGTGATGCTGCCTTCCGACATCGCCGCGATCTGAACGGCTTCTTCCGGCGATTCGACCATTTCTTCCTTCGACAGAATATCGCTGACGTCGGCTTCCGTAAGCGGAAAGAAGCGAATCACCTGGCATCGAGACCGAATGGTTGGAAGCAGTGAATCCGGATTGTCGCAGACCAGCAGGATCAATGCTCGGGCTGGCGGCTCTTCCAGCGTTTTCAACAGAGCGTTGGCGCCTTCCTGATTCATGCGGTGCGAATCGTTGATGATGGCAACGCGACGTTCAGACGCCTGAGGTGCCATCGATAATTCAAAGCACAGTCCTTCGCGCCCGCGCCTGTCGGCGTCACCAAGGATCAATGAAATCGGTATTTCTGTTTTGCCAGCCGGCAGGCCGATTTCCATAAAGTCCGGCCAGTTCCCTGCGACGAAACCGCGGCACGCACGACATTCACCGCAGGCTTCGATTTCGCCTTCGGCATGTTCGCGACAGAACATCGATTGGGCCAGCAATCGAGCGAACTTACGTTTGCCAATGCCATCCGGCCCCGTCAGCACATACGCATGAGACAATCGACCACGTGCCAGGGATCGCGCAAAGAGGGCTCGCTGTTCCTGATGTCCTTTGAGTGCTTGCCATGCGGATGTCACTGGTCGTGTGTCTCCAGCAACTGCGTTTCTGCGATATGAATGGCCTTCAGCATCGCGCGAGCTTTGTTGAGAGTTTCGCGGTATTCCATTTCCGGCACGCTGTCAGCAACAATCCCGGCACCCGCCTGAATGTAGATCGTACCATCTTTGATCACCAGAGTTCGCAATGCGATGCACGTATCCATGTTGCCGGTGAAATCGATGTAGCCAACCGCTCCACCATAGGGACCTCGCTTAAGCGGCTCGACGGCATCAATGATTTCCATCGCTCGCACCTTTGGAGCCCCGGAAACAGTGCCAGCTGGCAAGCCCGCTCGCAGTGCTTCGATCGCCGACAAACCCTTTCGAAGCTGACCGGAAACGTTGGATGTAATATGCATCACATGACTGTATTTTTCCACAACCATGACATCAGTCAGAGAGACCGTTCCATATTCAGCGACGCGGCCCACATCGTTGCGAGCCAGATCGATCAGCATCACGTGTTCCGCACGTTCTTTGGGATCAGCCAGCAACTCTTCCGCAAGTTCGCGATCTTCCTGCGGCGTTTTTCCGCGAGGTCGAGTGCCAGCCAGTGGTCGAATGGTCGCTTCGCCGTCTTCGACTCGAACCATGATTTCAGGAGAACTGCCGACGAGATCCACCTCGGGTGTCTTCAACAAGAACATGAACGGACTTGGATTCACCATCCGCAGTGATCGGTACACATCCAAGGGTTGCGCCGGGCTCTTGTATTCCAGACGCTGGCTGATCACCACCTGAAAAATGTCACCGGCTTTGATGTATTCGCGACATTGCTCAACAGCCGCATGAAACTGTGGCTGCGTGAAATTTGATTTCACGTTCGGCGTTGGTTCAATGGTCAAATCGATATCTGTCAAAGCGACATCACCGTCGCTGCATGACAACTGCCGACAAAGCACTTCCAGCCGTTCTTCCGCTTGACCTCGTGCTTCGTCGAGATTGCTTTGCTTCGTGTCGGCCAGTGAAACGGCGATCACCACTTTTCGAATGTGATCAAAGACCACCATCGTGTCGTAAAACGCGAAGCTCAGATCCGGCAAGTGTCGATCATCGGTGGGAACGTAGGGCAGGTTTTCTGTGTAGCGAATGACGTCATAGGCGGCATACCCAACCGCTCCGCCGCAGAACCGAGGCAGGCCAGGAATAGACGCCGACTGATACTGCGAAACTAATGAATCCAGTTCCTTCAGCGGGTCAGCACTTTTGAATTCACGACGTTCGTTGTTGATATGATCAATGACGACCCTGGAACC
>JANOZG010000066.1:0-9578 GCA_031429275.1 Planctomycetota bacterium | reverse complement strand
GTCTTCAACCCGTTCCGGGAGCGTAGATGCCTCGATAGATTAGTTAGAGGGCTTGATACGCCCAGCGAATCGCACTCTCCGATTTTGCTGTGGACTGGAATTGTTCGTGTCGAAATCTGCACTGCCGGTGTTTGTTCTGTTTGAAGGTGCGCCATAGGCATCCGCATCGGCTGGATACTGAGCAGCGGTTGTGGCAGAATTGCGATTGCTGCTTGATGAATTGTCAGGTTCGAACACAGAATCACCGTAGTTCGCCGTGACCGCGCTGGCAAATTCAGATTGCTGCGCTTGCGGAATCATCAATTCGCTATCAAACGATGATGATGACTCAATATCCACTGGATCAGCAGAATCTCTCAACGGTGTACTGGATTCTTCTGCATCGAAATCAGCAAGATATGATTCAAAGCCATCCATCGGGTCCGAAGATTTCTGTGCCTGAATTTTTTGGGAATTTGATTCACCAGAGTCCAGCCAAATAATCGCAGTCACGACAAGAACAACGACGGCAGCGGCCTCGCGAGGCTGACTGCGAAGTTTTTGCCAAAGCGATTCCTTCACCACAGGCTCCGGTGCGATCTTAGTTCGTTCCGTCGCAGCAGGGTCAGCATTTGCCAAGCCTGCATCGACAGATGTCACTGCTGTTTCAGGAGTTTCAGGCAGCTTCTCGAGATCACCATTTTCCATGGCAATTTCCCTTTGGACAGACGAGGCGTCGGTGGATGAATTTGACTGAAATGAGTGTCACAGTTTGCTGGCGAAATCTGCGTAACGCGAGCGTCTAAAACACAGGTGCTGAAGTTTCATTGTTTAACAGTCAGCAGCTGGAGTACTCGTTGTCTTTGTTTCGCGTACGCCTTTGGCTGATGGCTAAACGAAGTTTTTGAATGTACTGGTGCCCCAATACTCAGAGCGACGAAATGCGAAAGTCTTCGAATCTGGAAACAGGCACGACGCCTGTTTGCAGATGAGCCGCCCCCGGCTTTCGATGACGCACTTTTTGCCCCATCGCTAGCATCGACTTCCAGATGCACCGAACTTTACGTTTCTTCCGATTGTGACGATTGTTTTGACACTGCCAACGGACGAAGAATTCGATTATGCTTCATCTGGCGGTTTCTGTGCTTTTGTGGTCCACCGCTTATTGTTTCGATTCTGGAGTCCGCAGCCATGGCCAAGAATGTTTTCGGAGACGACTTGCTCGTCTGTTCCGCAGATCCGCTCACCGGTTTTTTTCGCACAGGGAAATGTGAAACCTGCGGAGATGATCATGGTATGCACACTGTCTGTGCTGTGATGACCGCCGAGTTTCTAAAGTTCTCACAGAAGGCTGGGAATGATCTTTCCACGCCGCATCCTGAGTACCGCTTTCCCGGACTGCAGCCTGGCGATCGATGGTGTCTGTGTTTGCCTCGCTGGCTGGAAGCATTGGAAGCCGATTCCGCGCCAAAACTTGCTTTGCGTGCAACTCACATTTCTGCCATTGAACATATCTCAATGGAAGTGTTGTTAAGGTATGCTGTCGATGCGGATGGTTATGTGTACGAACCGCCGCAGGAAGATGATTAATGCTCGGTGTCCCGCCTGCCCGAGCCAATTGGTGAGCGGCATGCGTCAGCTTGCCGGTACTGAACGTGGTACCGGCGGGCTTACGCCACTCCGCTCGCCCATTTCATTTCTGGCCGCGCGCCAATCACTTCTGAAGTTATTGCTCTCTGCTCTTGTTGGTCGTTCAATATGCGTCGTCCTCGTAGTGGTGGTGGCTGGAAAGCCATCGGATACAGTCTGAAACTCGCGAAGCGTGTCGGCTTCATCAACATGTGGAATGCGATGCGTTCCAAAAACACGTGCAAGACCTGCGCCGTCGGCATGGGCGGACAGTTAGGCGGCATGGTCAATGAAGGCGGACACTTTCCGGAAGTCTGCAAGAAGTCATTCCAGGCAATGGCCTCAGACATGCAAGGCGCACTGCGCACGGATGCAATCGAAAAACTAAGTCTCAATCAACTGCGTGCTATGACTTCACGACAGCTTGAGATCTCCGGACGCATCAGCGAACCGCTGTACCTCGCCAAAGGCGCGTCGTCGTATAAAGTGACGACATGGGAACATGCCATTTCGACACTTGTCGACCGAATGCAGGCCGCTGGACCGGAACGAAGTTTCTTTTACGCCAGTGGGCGTGCGTCCAACGAAGCTGGTTTTCTGTTCCAGCTGCTGGCGCGACTGTTCGGCACGAATTACGTCAATAACTGCTCTTATTATTGTCATCAGGCCAGTGGCGTTGGTTTGGGAATGGCCATCGGCACGGGCGCAGGCACTGTTCGGCTGGAAGATCTGCAGCACACCGATCTCTACATTCTGATCGGCGCGAACCCGTCGTCAAATCATCCACGATTGATGCGGTCCCTGATGGAAATCCGTCGTCGAGGCGGAAAGATCATCGTCGTGAATCCGCTGCGTGAACTCGGGCTGGAGAGTTTTCGCGTTCCCAGTGACATTCGGAGTTTGTTGTTCGGAACAAAGATCGCCAGCCAATACGTGCAGCCACATATTGGGGGCGACCTGGCATTGCTCACCGGGATCGCCAAAGAAGTGCTGGAACGCGGAGGGCACGATCAAAAGTTCGTGGCAAACCATACCGAAGGCTTCGATGACTTTCTGAAGACCGTTCAGGCCACGACATGGGACGCCATCATTGCTCAAAGTGGTGTCGATCGTGAAACGATCCGCAGCATCGCCGATCAATATGTGAAAGCTAAGAATGTCGTATTCGCCTGGTGTATGGGAATTACGCATCACCTGCATGGAACACGCAACGTTCATGCGATCGCCAATCTGGCATTGTTGCGTGGCATGGTTGGCCGGGACCACGCGGGACTGATGCCGATTCGCGGGCACAGCAACGTGCAGGGACTGGGAACGGTCGGAGTCACTCCAGTATTGAAACAGAACATGCTGGAACGCTTCGAAACGAAGCTGGGCATCAAGCCACCGACGTCGCCTGGTTTCGACACGATGGCGTGTATGGACGCAGCTCATTCAGGATCCATGGACTTCGCCTTGTGCCTCGGCGGCAACCTCTACGGCAGCAATCCCAACGCGAAACGTGCGTTCGATGCAATGCAGAAGCTCAAAACAGTTGTCTACTTTTCGACGACGCTCAATACAGGTCATGCCTGGGGAACCGGCGAAGAAACATTCATTCTGCCTGTGTTGCCTCGCGATGAAGAACAACAAACGACCACTCAGGAATCCATGTTCAGCTTTGTGCGACTCAGCGACGGCGGACCAGCGCGGCACAGCAATGTGCGAAGTGAAGTCTCAATCCTGGCAGAAATTGGCCGGCGCATTTTTCCAAACGACAGTCGTCTCGATTGGTCTAAGATGGAAAGCCATGCGGCAGTTCGTGAACTTATCGCAGACCTCATACCGGGCTACGAAGAATTGAAAACAATCGGTGCCACAAAAAAAGAATTTCATGTCCCCGGCCGATCGGTGCAGGACTACAAATTCCCAACGGCGTCCGGCAAGGCAAAATTTCATGCAACGGAGCTGCCTGGGTCGAATTTGTCGCCCGGTCAATTGCGTATGATGACGATGCGATCCGAAGGCCAGTTCAACAGTGTCGTGTACGATGAAGAAGACCTTTATCGTGGCCAAGAGCGGCGTGATGTTGTTTTGATGAATATCGATGACATTCATCGAATGGGTTTGCAGCCAGACCAGCGCGTCCGCATCAAGAGTGAAACCGGTGAGATGCGATACATCCTTGCTCGACCTTTCGACATTCGAGCGGGAAACGTGGCGATGTATTATCCAGAATCCAATGTACTGATCCCCAGCGCTGTGGACCCGCTGTCAAAAACCCCGGCGTTCAAATCGATCGCCGTAACAATCGAGGCCGAACCGAATGTCTAAAAACTGGTGAGGAAGTTTCTTCGTTTAACAGTCAAGACCGCGATTCAGAAGCGAGGACTGTTTGGGGCAGAAAAATGTTGGGCAGAAAAATTGCAGCCATCTTTTTGCCCACAATTTTTTTGCCCATATCGTTGTCGCATGGTCATCAACCTTCGCTTTAGAATGCAGATATATCCCGTGAGAATTCATGTCCTTAGAAATTGCAATCGTTGACAATCAGGTGACGCACACGAATCGATAGCCAATCACCAACTTCTGGAAATTTCCCGTCATACTCCACAAACAGTAAATCATTTCCGAATCGACAAACTGCTGTACTGTTTTCGTTCACTTGTTCCACTGTCGCGACCAGTGTCTGGACCGCACCTTCGCTTGAAATACTAGGGAAGGGCGTGTCGCAACATGACAGATTGACACCGAGTTGCAATCGTTCTTCGACATCAAACTCCACCCAGTAGCCTTCTCCGCAACTCGGCGGTGATCCGATCCAGCAACCAATCCCATTGCCGTAGCTGCAGCTGAATTCAATGATCCACGAATCATTGGCCTTGTTACTCTTTAAGATCGTTATAAACATCTGAATTCCATCGCGAGTTTCGTTGGTTTCATTTGGTGGACGACCAATCTGATCACGCCTTTCATGATCGAATCATCACAACATCGGGATCACTGGGTACGAAACAAAATTGGCAAAGAGATTGAAATGGTACTCAGGTCATTTCGAATCAAAATTGGCCGGTCCCGGCATCTTTCAATGTTCCGAAGCGTGAAGAACCAGACCTTGCCCCACGTTGCGGGACCGTGAATTCAAAACTCATCGGCTGAAGATCTTTCCGGCGGCGGCATGTATTGGCTGAATCTCCAGACGTTGCCATCCTGTGAGCCGACAAGGGAACGCCGAAAAGAGTATTGGTCCGTGTGCAGGTTGCAGGCGTTGAAAGCTGACAAAGCCACGTGATACTCGATCATAATCTGGATGCCGGAAATCGAAACACGATCAATCGTGATCCCTTCAAGAATCTCATTCGACTTTCGGTGATCGCAGCCAAGATCAAACGCTTTTGAAAAATTGCTCGTCTGGTCCCGCACGATCGCTTCGAAATAAAGCCGTAGCTCGTCTTCGCGATTGTTGTGATCAGTGATGGCCGGAATGACGACTTCGATAGCGTTCTGCATTATGGTGAGGTTCAGCGATATCGAATGGGATCGAGAACGCCGGCTTCCTTGAATCCTTTCAGTCGCAATTGGCATGAATCACACTCGCCGCAGGAAACTCCGCTGGCATCAGGATCGTAGCAACTGTGGGTCAGTCCGTAATTGACTCCCAGACCGACGCCCTGCCGAATAATTTCCGCCTTCGTTAACGAAATCAGTGGAGTGTGAACGGTCAGATGCTGGCCTTCCACGCCGGCTTTGGTTGCCAGATTCGCCATGCTTTGAAAGGCGGCAATGAACTCCGGGCGGCAGTCTGGATATCCGCTGTAGTCGACTGAATTCACACCGATAAACAGATCATTGGCACCGATTGATTCAGCCAGCCCCAAAGCAATCGACAAGAAAATCGTGTTGCGAGCGGGTACATACGTCACGGGGATGCCGTGCGACATTTCGGATTCATTTCGATTGTGTGGCACCGGTATGTCGTTCGTCAGCGCGGACCCGCGAAAGATATTCGTATCGACTCGACAAACAACGTGATCCAGAACGCCCATGGATTCGCAGACCTTGTTGGCGGCCTCGAGTTCAAAATGGTGCCGCTGTCCATAGTCAAACGATATTGCATGAATTGCAAAATCCTGCGCACGAGCGATGGCTAGAGTGGTCGCGGAGTCCAGACCTCCACTGACAAGAACGACTGCTTTTGAGCGACCTGACATCTCGAAATACCTTATGACCGGAAACTTCTGGACGGGTCTGGAGACCCGTCATACATTGCCGCAGCAAGATCGCACAGATTTGGCCGGATCTCAATTCCACGGCCTCCGGAAATCGCAGTTCCCCGCCAATATGCGTTTCTTCCTGCAGTTTTTTGCCATTCCAGAACGTGATTCGCGGGAAAAACTGCAGAATGCGTGGTTGAGAAGACATTTGGAAGACGATACACTCCCCAATTCGAATTCCCGGACAAGATTGGCTTGGCCGGAATCATTAGGGGTTCGCAGGGCATGGAATTGTCAGCGAATCCGGCAGTTTAAGTAAGCAGTGCGCGATTGGAGCGTTGACGTGTCCATTGATAAGACCCTGAAAACTCGACTTGGCCTTTCCGGTTCTCGCAACGTTCTGAGCCGTGATGAACGGATTGCACGCTTGATCGAAGAAGACCGATTCACCGCTGGTCGAAGCCCATTTGGACTTCCAAAGGTTCGCGTTCAGAAGGCGATCGGCGGCAAGAAAAAGAAGAAGACTCCAGAAGAAACTGCTGCAGCCGCTGCCGCAGCACCGGCTGCCAAAGGCAAGAAGTAGCCAGGTTTCTGTTTTGCTTCGCGCCCCTCGAACGCTGCGTTTGAGGGGCGCGATCTTTGAGCATGGCGTCTGCCTGTCTCCTTCTGTAGCTTTCCTGCTCGGCTAAGCTTCTGCGCCAGCAACGAGTTGCCACGCCTCGCCACTCGCGACTGCGATTCTTTTGTTGTGGATAATGGTTGCCACATCAATGAACGTGGCTTCCTGCGGCTGAGGCCCGATAGGGCCGACACATCCCCTGCCGGGGCAGTGAGGCCCCGGAATCATGAACTTGAATATCAGAAGGCCTGAAAGGCCGACACATCTCACCGCCGAACGTGGGGATGCCTCGGTGTTTGTGTCCATCCTCCGGGCGCATGAAACGCTGCAATTCGATGCCCATAAGCAGAGAGCCAGAAATCCTTTCACTGAACTCCGTCGCTGATACAACGCCCCTCCCATCGTTTGTGATTCATTTTTTTGTCTCCGTTTTTCTGTCATTACTTTGCCAACAGCGATTTGAAATCGCATCATTCTGACAGAAAGATGTACGGCAAAAAGATGGGTCTATATTTTTGTCACGCATCTTAATGTCGGTACCTCGATGATAACCCGCTTCCTTGCAGGGGCACTGCGACGCAATGAATATGCCATCATTGTTTTGCAGTGACCATATCGTGACAGAAAGATGGAGACAGAAAAATAGGCACGAATTGCGATTTCGCACCTTGCTATGTCTTGGGACCGCGAAGGCGTTTCTATTCCGTCGAATACGTTCTGGCGGGGAGCGTATCTGCTGACGGTTCTTCGATGAGTCGTGTCAATCTGACAGCGTGCTACCTGCTGGTCGCGGTCGATTCACGGCAGACAATCATCCCCGGTTTTGTGTATCGTTGCTGACCATATCGCAACCGAATGACACATGATCTACAGTGTGACATCAGCGTGAAACAGAATTGCAGGCAGAATATCGAGACTCAAACATGAAACGGCTTCGACTTGGTGCGGCGACTTTGAATCAAACGCCGCTCGATTGGGAAGGCAACACAAACCGCATTCTGGAAGCGATCCAGCTCGCACGGCAGGAAGATGTACACGTCCTGTGTCTCCCGGAACTGTGCATCACAGGTTACGGCTGCGAAGACATGTTCCTGGCACCGCATGTCTGGCGAACGTCCTGGAAGATGCTCCAGAAGATCGTCCCGGAAACCGAAGGCATGATCGTGTCGGTTGGATTGCCGCTGTTCGTCACCAATGGAGTTTACAATACAGCCTGCGTCCTCGCACATGGTCGCATTGCGGGATTCGTCGCCAAGCAGCATCTGGCGGGAGACGGACTGCACTATGAACCTCGCTGGTTTCGCCCATGGCCGGCGGAGACGATCAGCGAATTTCACGCAGACGGTCATGCATGGCCCATCGGCGATTTGATTTTCGACTGCGATGGAGTTCGCATCGGTTTCGAAATCTGTGAAGACGCATGGGTTGCAGGCCGACCAGGAAACCGGATGGCCGAATGCGGTGTGGACATTATTCTGAATCCAAGTGCCAGCCATTTTGCGTTTGGAAAACATGAGGTTCGAAAACGCTTCGTGCTGGAGGGATCACGTTCGTTCGGCGTCAGTTACGTCTATGCCAACCTCATCGGCAATGAAGCCGGTCGAGCAGTCTATGACGGTGGCGCGTTGATTGCGTCGGGTGGGGACATGATCGCGGCTGGTCCGCGTTTTCGGTTTGATGAAATCGATGTCGTGGCGGCGGACGTCGATGTGGAATTGACTCGCACGCGCCGTGCTGGCATTCATTCGATGCCTTCCAATGTGGCTGAAGATATCTTCGATCGGATTATATCTATCGCCGGGCGATTTGTGCCCGTGGAGAGTCGGCTCGATTCACCACGCGAACTGCAGACAGAATCCAAAGTTGATGAGTTCACTCAGGCGATCGCACTCGCATTGTTCGACTACCTGCGAAAGAGTCGTGCATGGGGTTTCGTCATCAGCATGAGCGGTGGTGCCGATTCATCCGCATGTGCGTCGCTGATTCGCAGCATGGTGGAGCGGGGAATTCAGGATCTGGGACTGGCGGAATTCAAGAAACGTCTGGGCTACATTCCGGGACTTTCCGAAGCCTCAACCGCTGACGAATTGATGCTCATTCTGTTTGCCGGCATCTATCAAGGAACTCGCAACAGTTCAGAGGTGACTCGCAATGCCGCCGAAAAAGTCACGCGGGGAGTTGGCGGAAACTATTTTGAAATCAGCGTCGATGAAATCGTGGAACGATATACCATAACAATTGAGCAAACGATTGGCCGGAAACTCACGTGGCAACAGGACGACATCGCACTGCAGAATATCCAGGCTCGCACGCGCTCACCATCTGTGTGGATGCTGACCAATATTCGCAACTCGCTTCTGCTGTCCACAAGTAACCGATCTGAAGCGGCGGTGGGATATGCCACGATGGACGGCGACACATCTGGTGGTCTCAGTCCCATCGCTGGCATCGACAAAGCGTTCCTTCGCGAGTGGCTGAGAGTCTTTGAAACTCAGGGTTCTGCGGGAGTCAAGCCGATTGATTCGCTGCGATTTGTGAACGCACAACAGCCGACGGCTGAACTTCGTCCAAGCGAATGCGAGCAGACCGACGAAGGCGACTTAATGCCTTACCCTCTGCTGGATCACATTGAACGTTTGGCAATACGCGACAAATATAGCCCTGCAGAAATCATGGAGACATTGACGCGGGAACATCCGGAATACAACGTTGGCCAGCTAACGTTGTGGGTTCGTCGCTTCTTCACATTGTGGTCAAGGAATCAATGGAAACGCGAACGCTACGCACCATCGTTTCACGTTGATGATAAGAACCTCGATCCTAAAACCTGGTGCCGCTTCCCGATCCTGTCGGGCGGATTTCAGTATGAGCTGAATTTGTTGTAAATCGCGGTTCATGGTTCGGTAGCCACCATTGCAACTCTGTACATGGATTTCACGCGGAACCTCGATAGGGACTTTCTGCAAATCCATCATCGACAAGCCAATCCTCTGGAACCTGGGCTAGGGTAAGACACGCAGTCTGGGCCGAAATTTTAGCAGAATTCGAGGCTTTGAAGATTGACGCTGCCCGGCCGGTCTGGTGACATATGCCCCAGTATTATTCTGTACATGCCGGATGAATGCAGGGTCTTTTCCTGATCCGTTCGGCATCCAGCT
>JANOZG010000065.1:0-1885 GCA_031429275.1 Planctomycetota bacterium | reverse complement strand
TTCTCGTGCTGTCGCCGTTTCAAAACCAGGTTGGAACTGAGGCTCTGACTCCGCGATCGCTATCGGTTCTGCATCGAATTCAACCGAACTTGCAACTTCAGGAACGGCTGGTACCTCTGACGGAACCGCCAACACCTGCGTCGAAAACTCCAACTCGGGAGAATCCTGGGGTGCAGAGAATTCAGATTCCGTCGACGGCATTTCAAAGGACGGCACATCGGGGACAGCTGTCTTCGGCTTTTCCCCAAATTCGTTTTCATTTTGTTTCTCAGGTATTGGCTTTACTAGTTTCTCCTGAAGAACATCAACCGGCGTCAAAATATCAGGTACCTTTTCTGCAACCTGCTCTGCGATCGGTTGAAATTGGACTGCTGGTGACTGAACTTCGGTCAAGTCGGCAGTATTGTCATCTGACTTTGATTGTTCGATTGTTCCACGCGGCAGTTCTGGAATCGAGTTTTCAAACGGGAACGGCACTTCATCCGACGGGGATGGAACTCTCGTACTGACTCTGGTTGTCCTGGACGCTGACGGAGTCGATGACGCCATGTCGGCATTCGTGTGCACTTGATCTTGAGAGACGATAGTTTCGCGTGGTACTTCGTGATGAGTCTCCGCAGCCATCCCGGATGCATCAATCGGGGAAGATGCTGAGTGGCTCTGGCCAATCCGGGCGATCATGTCTTTTTCAAACCGTGAGTTTTCAACTGAAAGCGAATCCAGTCGTTCGTTCACGCGGGAGATTTCACGAATGACACCCGAGTTATCAATGTTCACAGTGACCGGATGAACTGTGACTGGCGCGTAGAATTGCGGAGCGGAACCGGCGGGCGATGTCCCTTGAGTCGCATTTCGACCAACCACTGTCGATTCGATCAAATTGCTGGCTGTCGTTTTTGAAGCATCGCTCGAGTTCACACTGTGCGATTCTGGCAAGGGTGGTGACGTAACGGGAGGTTCATTACTTTCTTTCAATGGTATCGCGGACGAGACCGGAACCAGTTTCCGCCGCGCTGGCGGCAGAGTCAGAGCGTGTTCGGGTCGGGCGTTGGGTTGGCTCGAGTGAAACTCTGCAAGATTCAATTGCAGTTCGCCAGCCGACGTTGAATAGTCAACGAGTTTTAATTGCTGGCCATACTGTGGAACGAACAGGACGGCCGTAGAGATGCCGCAAACAAGGCATGCGACAGTCAGCAGCAAAGTTGAGATTCGAAATGGCGATTCGTCGTTCATCCCTGACCTGCTTCCATCGATTCTAAGCAGCGACCGCACTCCTGGTCCGAAAACGCAGTTCGATCAGCGAAGGTGGGACGCTGCATGATCAGGTATCGACAATCGGCAAAGTCAAACTCAACGGAAAAATCGGAAGAGACAGCCGGAGTCACCCATTTTGAAGTTTCTATTTGAAACCTGTGATTGGGCAGGCGGGAAAAAAAGGCAGTTTCGCCGCAGCAGGCTATCGAATGGAAAAAAAAAACAGCGCAGTGAGGTCCCCTCAAAGCTTCCAGCTTTCCTCACCGCGCTGTTAATATCATCTTCTGAAGCAGAAGAGTTGTGATCGTTGGCTCGTTGCGAGCAAATTCGCATCCAAGTCAGGGGCAGTTGGAAAAACATAGGTCGAGTCCTGTGCGGGTCAAATCAAAATCATAAAAAGTGTGCGACTCGACCCCCAAAACCTGCCAGATGGCAAATCAACGCCTGTTTCTGATGGTTCGTGCTTGCGGCAGAGGAGTTCTTGATCTCTGGCCAGATTATGCATGGTCTCAGCAGTCGAGCTCGATGGTCTGCCGGTACGGGTACATGCGTTCATATTCAATTCTCCAGATTGGAGGATCGAATGCAGCATTTTGAGTGGGTTTGTTAACTTCTTAAAGAGTCTGTCCGG
>JANOZG010000064.1:0-6926 GCA_031429275.1 Planctomycetota bacterium | reverse complement strand
GCAGAACTCCCCTCGCATCACCGACTATCTGCAGGCGCGTAAGTGCCGCTTTGAGGGCGATCCAGAAAAGGCGCGATCGCTTCTGCGATCGTTAGTGGATGCCCCGTTGAGCAGTCAGGTGGAAACGGGGCCGGAACTCTTCCTGCAGCTGGCTGAATGTGACCTGGAACTTGGTGAGGCGGAAGCTGCAGCCACCATCCTCCGCAACGCACTGAATGAAGAACGCTTTCGCGCACCAGAGGTCTGGAATCGCTGGCTGCAGATTTCCTTTGCGAACCTTGAACTATCGCCACAACAGCTGATCGCCCAGTTGCCGGAAAAAACAGCCGGAGTCCCTCCTGAACCACGTTATGAGGATCACGTGGCCTGGCTGCTCGAACTGCTCAGCCAATCCCTTCCGATGCGAATCAATAGCGGTGGCGAAAGTTACGTGGCCTCCGACCTGGCTGCCTGGGAAAGTGACCGGTTTTTTACCCACGGCTATGCCTTTTTTGGTACGGATAGAGATGCTTCAGTCTTTGCGGAACCGATCGCCAACACGAAAGATCCTTTGCTGTACCAGACGGAGCGCTGGTTTTCGAATGATCGTCACGATAAGCCAGCTGGTTATCAAATCCCAATGCCGAATGGCGCGTATGAAATCAGGCTCGGCTTTGCGGAAATTTTCGATTCCGTACGATCGTTCGATGTGGTGATCAACGGCAAGGTCGTTTTGCAGGCATATGATCCCGGTCATGGGGCATGGGCAACGGCTGACGAAGTCGTTCGGCAGACTGTGGTCGAGACAGGACAGTTGGACATTAGCTTTGTCCCCCACAATGACGAGAATCCGAAAATATCCTGCCTTCAGGTTATTCCCATTCGTGCGGTCGAGCCCATCGATTGAAGTGACACTGGAGCCCATTTGGGAAGCAACCAGATTTGGGGAGCGGTCTACACAGGCGTAAAAGTGGATCCGCAGCCGCTGGTTTTTCAGATCCTGAAGGTCCTGCAGAAAAACGCGACATCGGAATCTGCGGGTGCATGGCACCTTGTGACGTTGCCGAGCGGTGTTGTGCTAACCTTGAATGGCACTATGGGACGGTATTGATCGTGGACCGGCGAAATCGCAGGGTCTGGCTTTCGATCTGGGATAATTAGTGCTGCGGCACAATCAGAAATTGGCGTTGTGTGGCCAGGGCTGGACCAAGAAGAGCGATGGAAGCCCCAGGGTTTCGGGCTGGCGCCCTCCAACTCTGGCCACCCATCAATCCATCATTGACAAAGCACTCGCCGCAACGGCGTGATTTTGTTCGCTCTGGCATCGGACTGAAGAATTGGATCGCGAGTCAACGCAATTCCGAGTTTTGCTGTTTCGCCGGGACAAGGAAGTTGGAATAGAGCCTGAGCCTCAAATCAATTGGTCGTGGTAAATCGACTTCCGCTGCTCGCCACGCTATCCTGAACGAACCGGGGATCTTGTTTATTCGGCCGAAATGCTATTCGGCGAAAAACGAAACCTGATATTTCCCCGATCACCACCCACAGGAGTTCAGGCATGTCGAAGAAAAGTCCACAGATTCCGCGTCGGCAGTTTTTGAAAGCTTCCGCCGCTGCGGCCGGTGCAGCGATTATGGCTCCAACCATCATTCCCAGTTCAGCATTGGGCCGCGACGGTGCTGTGGCTCCAAGCGAGCGCGTTGTTGTCGGCGGCATCGGAATCGGTAACCGAGGTACTTACGATCTGGGTTGCTTCCTGGAGCAAAAGGACGTGCAGTTCGTGGCCGTTTGTGATGTGAAGGAAGCTCGACGTCTGGCTGTGAAGAAAAAAGCGGACGAGCAGTACGGCAACGAGGACTGCAAAATGTATGGTGACTTCCGCGAACTTCTCGACCGCAGCGATATCGATGCTGTTCTGATTGCGACCGGACCCAACTGGCATGCCACGATGGCCATGAATGCCGCGCGAGCCGGCAAGGATATGTACTGCGAGAAACCGGTGACGAAGAACATCGCTCAAAGTCTGATCCTTGCGGAGACGATGCGACGGACTGGCCGAGTTTTCCAGGCTGGCACCCAGCGACGTAACTTGCCGCACTTTGCTTTTGCCTGTGAACTCGCGCGCACCGGGCGACTTGGCAAGCTCAAGAAAGTTTACGCCCATCCGGCTGGCATGCAGGCGATGATGAGCGGTTGGCTACCGGCTGAAACCGAGCCCGATAAGAACATGGTTGATTGGGATATGTATCTTGGCCCAGCCGCATGGCGTCCATTCAATGCAAAGTTGCTGGATGGATTCAACTTTGAAAAAGGCGGCGGACTTGTCGGTGGCGGAGTTCTCGAATGGGGTTCCCACTGCGTCGATCTTTGTCAATGGGCGGTTGATGATTGTGCTCCGCCGGTCGAATATGATCCTCCCAAAGATGGCGAACTTGTCGCACGGTACGAGAACGGCACCGAGTTGATTTTCAGAGAAAAAGGCTGGATTCCACTGGGTTCCTGCCCCGTGCGATTCGAAGGCGAAACCGGTTGGGTGGAAGCTGGTGACAGTGGCAAGCTTGTGTTGAGTTCACCAGAGTTGCTGGCTGGACGAACGGTCGATGAGATCGGCGGTTATCCAGCGACATATCATGTTCGTGATTTTCTGGACTGCGTGAAGACACGCAGTAAACCGAAAGGCAATGCCGACGCAGCCTGCAACGCGCACATCGCGTGTCACGCCGCGAACATCGCACTTCATCTGGGACGCCAGGTGAAATACGACAACACGACGCATCAGTTCGTGAATGACGAACAGGCCAATCGCTTGAGGTCTGAAGCACTGCGAGAACCATGGCGCGTGTGAGTTCGAAGGCGAGCGGTTGGGCGTCAGTCCTCCGTTTATCGCCGCCGTGAATTCACTTGGAGGGCTGATGCCCTGCCGCTCGCCATGAAGTTGATCCAACCTTCCTCCACCATCAATCTGGATTCCATAAACATGAAGATTTTTTGCTACACCACGCTCATTTTGACTCTGACTTTACCATCGCTGTATGCATTCGACGGCCCGGCAGCATCGCCGGAAAAAGAGCAGGAACTGCTCGCCGTTCTGCGATCCGATGCAGCACCTGCCGACAAAGCCATTGCTTGTAAAAATCTGGCCATCTATGGCTCCAGCGAATCTGTCGCAGACCTTGCAAAACTGCTGGCCGATCCACAGTTGTCGTCATGGGCTCGAATTGCTCTGGAAGCAATTCCAGGAGAAGCCACGGACAATGCTCTTCGAACTGCCTGTGAATCACTGGAAGGCAAGCTTCTTGTCGGCACGATCAATTCCATCGGTGTGCGTCGTGACGCCAACTCCGTGGATACTCTGACACCCAGACTGCAGCATGCCGACGTGGAAGTGGCATCCGCTGCAGCGGTTGCTTTGGGTCGGATTGGAAACGCTGCCGCGGCTGACTCTCTTCGCAAATCGCTCGCCGCTGCGCCAGCCAATGTTCGAACAGCGATTGCTGAAGGCTGTATTCTGTGCGCCGAAGTACTTGCCGCAGAAGGCAAATCAGCCGACGCTGTCGCGATGTACGACGAAATCCGCAAAGCCGACGTCCCAGTGCAGCGTATCGTTGAAGCAACGCGCGGAGCGATTCTGACTCGTGGCCAGGATGGAATTCCTTTACTGACAGAACAATTCGAGTCAAAAGATCGAATCATGTTCCGTCTGGCATTGCAGACGGCTCGCGAGTTCCCGGGTAACGAAGTGGATAAAACTCTCGTCGCTGAATTGAATACTGCGACGCCGGATAGAGCAGCGTTGATTGTTCAGGCGATGGCTGATCGTCCAGCCACTGTCATCCTTGCAGCCGTGCTGAAAGCTGCAGAGTCCGGACCGAAGGAAGTTCGCATCTCCGCCATTGACGCACTGGCTCGCGTGGGAGATTTGTCATGCCTCGATTCATTACTCAAGACGGCCCTTGATCCTGATGCTGAGCTTTCCCAGTCGGCCAAACTGACTCTGGCCGAAATTCCGGGAGAGAACATCGACGCACAGATTCTGGCTTTGCTGCGGAATGCCAAAGGAAAGAGTTACCCTTTGCTGCTGCAGTTGGTGGGTCAGCGACGTATCGATGCAGTACCGGATCTGCTGAAAGCGATCGACAATTCCGACAAATATGTCCGCAGCGCAGCGATTATTGCATTGGGTGAAACCGTGCGTCTTAAGAGCCTGTCCGTTTTGATCGACCAGATGGTATCGCCGAAACATGCAGAAGACGGAGCGATTGCCAAAACCGCCTTAAAAGCTGCCAGCATTCGTATGCCGGACCGCGAAGCGTGTGCCACGGAACTGACTACCGCCTACGACAAAACAAAATCTGTTCCGCATAAGATTTCGATGCTGGAAATCCTCGGCGCAATGGGTGGAACGAAGGCTCTGGCGACCATGGATGCAGCAGGCCGCAGCAAAGACCCACTGCTTCAGGACAAGAGCAGCCGATTGCTGGGCGAATGGATGACCGAAGATGCGGCACCAGTTTTGCTGGGCCTTGCCAAACTACCGTCGAATCCATACAGCGTCCGATCGCTGCGAGGCTACATCCGTATTGCTCGCCAGTTCACACTGACGGAAGCACAACGCGAAGAAATGTGCCAGCAGGCATTTGACGCTGCTCAGCAGACCGCTGAAAAGAAACTGGTCCTTGAGGTGTTGCAGCGTTATCCGACCGAGAATACGCTGAAGCAGGCCATTAATGCCATGAAGAGTGCCGAGTTAAAAGACGATGCGACCAACGCAACACTCGTCATCGCCCAGAAACTCGGCGGCAAAGGTGTCGATGTCAAGCCATTGCTCACGAGCGCCGGGCTGGAAAAAGTGAAACTCGAAATCGTCAAGGCCGAATACGGTTCCGGAACGACTCAAAAAGACGTGACGGAAGTTCTGCAGAAGCAAGTTGGTGACTTGCCGGTGATCACACTCGTATCGGCCAGCTACAACAAGAGTTTCGGCGGCGACCCGGCTCCGGGGACAGTGAAGCAACTCAAGGTCACGTACCGGATCAACGGCAAGTCCGCTGAATCGTCTTTTGCTGAGGATGCCATCATCGTTTTGCCGATGCCAGTGCCAAAGACAAAGTAGCTGGCTTCATGGAATCTATTGTGGGGTGCATTTGATCCGTCCAGCTGGACGATCAATGCATCGCCACGATGGGGCTGGAGCTTCGTCACAATCAGAAACTGATGCTAGGTGGCCCAGGCTCGACCGAGCAGAGTGAAGGAAGCCCCGGGGGTTCGGGCTAGCGATATCCAGCCCGGGCCAAGCAAAAATAGGACTGTGAGGAATCCACTACCCGCCGCCACGGCGAATTTCGGAGCCGGAAAATCGAATTTGAAAGCGGTAAATTCGCTTAGTGATACACTTGATGCGTCCGGTTTGCAGATCCACGCTTTCCGGAATCTCCGCAAGGTTAACGTTCGCCACCGCTCGATAACCACGTTCGGCAAATATGTCGATCACCATCGCCAAAGCCAACGGGTCGTTAAATAAACTGTCCTGCGAATTCACGACAGCCATTCCCGGGATTGCATGACGAATGACGATTGGTATGAACCGTTCATCAATCAGCTGAATGACTTTGTGAAACAGACTGGGATGCTCCAGCTGATAGCTGTCCATGCGTCGGACAAGTTCCTGGCGTGCGTGGGTAATCAGATCACTTGCCAAAGGCAGACGTCTGACAGCATCATGTGTTTCCGGGTCCAGTTCGAGCGATGACTGATAATCAAGTTCCTGTCGAATGTTTCTTTCAACGCTCTCGATGGAACCTTGTGCATTGACGAAATGGTAGTGGTAGATTTCCTTGAGTGACTGCAAGGCTTCCCATGTTTCGTCTTTGAAGACTCGATATCGACGACGAGCAGCTTCGGGGTCGAGGTCGGTTGCTCGTTCCTCCTGAAGTTCCGTGCCCTCGGCCATGGCTTTGAGGTTGAATTCCCTGATGATTTGACCGCGACTCAATTGCCGCTCGATGCTGGTTTTCTCGTCAACGAACAGAACCATCACATGAATTGTCGGCTTGCGAAAGTTGATGGCCAATGGAGTTTCGCGATACTCACGACTGAGTTGATTCATTTTGAGTACCAGCAAATTCAGGCACTCCACCTGAATTCGTGTACGAGGAAATCCATCGAGGACACAACCGTCGCGGTACTCTGGTTCCAGAAGTTTGCGAAAGACCAGTTCAACGACTTCGCGATCTCCCACCATTCCGCCTGCCTGCTTGATGCTTTGAGCGTGCGGCGTATTCAGAAGTGCGCTCACGACGATAGGTTCGCACGTCAAGTCGCGTGCCTCCATAATGAATCGTGTGTTTGTGCCCTTGCCAGATCCCGGCGCACCACCAAGCAAAATCAACTCTTTGGAAAACCTAAGGTTCTCATGGCCAAATTCGGCTTCCAGTACATTCCACACATTTGTGAAAATCACCTGCGCGTCTTTGACTTCGAGATTCTCAACCGGCTTGAGTGGTGGCGGTGACTTGTCGTCTTGTTCTTCTGTCATCGTTTCAGCATTTTGCAGGATTTTGGATGTGCCTGAAGCGGGCAAGTGTACGTGACGACTCTTTCATCCGCACGCTCTTCGCTCGCACTTCGACCGAAAATGGCAAGGATATTGCCTCCCGGGAGAAAATGCATGGCCACATTATTCTGGTGAGAAAACGCGACTGAACTCGGCGTAGTTCGGAATCTAAAGGCGGAATCATTGCAACACTCTACGCGTGAATCTGAAACTGTCGGCAGCTGCTTTTGAAGTTGCGCGTTTGGCAACGTGTCGTCTTGTTGAGTCCCCTCTCCCCCCAAGTTGTTTGCTCGGGCTCACGCTGTATTGCCCTGCAGCATTGCCGCAAACGACTTGGGGGAGAGCGCCAGGTTGAGGGGGCATTTTTCTCACGCAAAACTGATTGAAAGCCCCC
>JANOZG010000063.1:0-9067 GCA_031429275.1 Planctomycetota bacterium | reverse complement strand
CGATGACAGTCTCAACGGTTTTCAGCACGTCACGACTGCGAGTGCTCGTGAGCATCAGGTACAGAGATTCCGGGGTCGTCACTAAAATGTGCGGCGGCTTTTTGACGATCGCGGCACGCTTGGCGGCCGCTGTGTCTCCCGTCCGCAGGCCGATTCGAATTTGTGGAATCTGCAATCCCGATTCTGCTGCCAATGCAAGAATCTCGTCCAGAGGCTGCTGCAGATTCCGATGCATGTCGTTGGACAACGCACGCAGCGGCGACACATAGACAACTCGAATTTCATCTTCAAGTTCGCCAGCTTCCGCCAACCGCAACAATCGGTCGATGGCGGAAAGGAAAGCGGTGAGCGTTTTTCCGCTGCCTGTCGGCGCGGCGACCAGAATATCGCGTCGTTGCTGAATATGCGGCCAGCTTTCCACTTGTGGCTCCGTCGGCGCGGTGAAGCGAGACTGAAACCATTGAATGATCAAGGGATGAAAAAGCTGCAGCGACATAGAGTCCCAGCATAGGCGCGGATTTCCCGGCTGGCAATCGACAATGTGGCTGACTGTGGCGTAATGTGTGTTCAGACAAGTGTTTGCGAGTGTCAGGTCATCTGCGATTCAGAAAAATGTCCACCAAAAAGCAATTGTCCAGGCTATCTCCGGCGGCGAATCCACGTACCGACTCCTCTGTAGATCGAGCGGCTCTGATCCGGATCGTGACTGAAGATTGTGACGTCAGCAGGTTCCCTACTGCCAAGCACTGGTTCATCTCGCGAATTCTCACAGCCATGCGAGTCGGAGTTCGCCGTTGCGGTCTTCGATGACGGCGGTGCAGTTTTCCACCCAGTCGCCGGCGTTGAAGTAGGTGACGCCGTCGATCTCGATGTGTTGCGGGGCGTGGATGTGGCCGCAGATGACTCCATCGACTCCTCGATGACGAGCATGACGTACGATCTGATTACGAAAATGGCCGACGTGCTTTCCGATGGACTTTAATCGTCGTTTTAATCTTTCCACCAGGCAACCGTCTCCATGCAACGCTGCGGAAGTGACTCGGCTCCAGATCGAGTTCGCTCGCAGCATCCCCTCATAGAACAAACTCAGAAATCCGACTGTGAATGAGGATGCTCGTTCATAACGATCGAACTGGTCACCATGCAGAATTAAAAACTGACGACCATCGGCTGTGCGGTGATGAAACTCATCTGCGACTTCCACCATCCCGCACTGCTCAATCAATCGCAGCACCATCGGACCTCGCAGAAAGTTATCATGATTGCCGATGGCCAGTCGGATGCGTGTGCCGCTCCTGGCCAGATCCATCAGACGAGCCACAATCTGATTGCATTCGGCCTGCCAGTGCCAGCGACTCTGCAGACACCATCCATCGATAAAGTCGCCGACGAGATAAAGATTCTCAGGCTCATGTCGATTGAGAAATTCCAGTATCGACTGAACCCGTGAGTGCCGGTAACCAAGATGAAGATCACTCAGAAAGAGTGAACGCACCTGAGTGATCTTCGGCTGATCAATTGATTCAGGGGGCTTTACACTGTTGGCCCGTTCCTGCGAACAGAATTCATTGTCTGTGAATCCCGGCAGGTGTGGAGTGACAAAATCCAGCGGTTCGTCGACCAGCATATTTTCTGTGAAACTCATCATGATCTCACGTCCCTGCGAAGTGAAGAGTTTAACGTTGACGACAGATGGGAGCGATATTCTCCCGGACAAAGACCGCATTCGTGGATCCGAAATGACCACCGAAATTCCAGGATCTGGCCATACTCTTCTGGTACGGAATCTGGTTCAGCCTCGGGCCTTGCTCCTGCGAAATCTCTGGTGATCCTGATTCATGATCCCTTGTCAGGAACCCCATGGCTCCGGCGGAGATGGAGTGGCGTCGGTCCATCGTTCCGAAGATCATTGTCCCAAGCCCCACCGTGGGAAGATCAAGCGCAGAATAAAAGTTCCAGATACCTGCTTTCGTGCGACTCAGCAGCGGCATCACGTCAAACTTCCGCGAGACTGCAGCGGCCATCAACGTCACGGATGTCACGGCGTGATTCTCTTCAAGCTGTTCCAGGACAAACAGCGCCATCCCGGCACCGGCGGAATGACCGATCAAATGGACCGGTTGGCCCGGGAAGTTGCGTTGGTAGCTGACAATCAGCTCCGCAACGACCCGGGCCTGAGTACGATTGTGTCGCTGCATGGCCAGATGCAGGGGGTTCCATGGACGAAAGCGTCGCCAGTCGATAATTTGAATCGCGTGCGACAACTGGCCGGCAACCAGACCGCGAGCAATACTGTCATTGACAGAACTACAACCCTCGATGCCGGGCAGAATAATAATCAGACCATGTTCCATGCGAGCAGAACAGGAAAGTGGTCGGTGAAAGTTTGCGGCCATTCCACCGAGCGGTGCGAGGAACACGCCCAGCATGGATTGCAATCCCAGCCTGAAGACCGCCCCGCGACCGGGAACGGCGTGCACCTGAGCGGAGGCAGAAAACAGCAGCCCATCGTGGTAAGTCTGTTGGGCGTGCATGACCAAGTTGATCGTCTCCGGAAGAGCTGCGTCTTGTTTCGATCCATCGCTCACAGCAAGCAGTATCGAATGACTTCTACCTCACGATCAGCAGGCTCAGCTGACTAATCAGCATGCCAAACAATGCTCCCAACACAACGTCCGTCGGATAGTGGAGCCCAAGCACAACTCGAGAGATTGCGACGAGAACAGTAAAGCCCAGCAGCAGCGGAAGAAGTGCCGGAAACCAGGCGACTGCGATCACCGAAAACGAAATCGCATGCATCGTGTGGCCTGACGGAAAGCTGTACTCATCAAGCGCCGATGTACCCTGCATAATCGCATCGTAAACGGCACCTGGGCGAGGACGTTGTGTGACACCCTTGACAGACTTATAGACCAGCATCGTGACGAGTGCGGTCAGCCCCATATGCAGGGCGGCCTTGATTCCATATTGACCGTGAAGCAACGGCAGAATCACCATCAACGCATACCAGAATTTTCCGTTGCCCAGATTGCTGATGGCTCGAAAAAATGGTGAGACAGTTCGCCATCGCAGCGTCTTGTTCATCCAGAATGTAATCTCACGATCCCAATGGACCATCTGATTGATGGCGGCCTGCCGTCGACTAGTCTTCATAGAGTCTTCCCTGAAATGACGTCAGAAGCAACCTGAGGTGTTGCCCCAGGCTTTCATAGAGCCAGCCCGTTGGGCTCACAGCACTTCCTCTGATTATCGAATCTGATCGTTAATCTTGATGCGCGTTTACGATTCATTTGTGATGAATTCTTTGTTTAGAAATCTTCTTAGGCGAGCGGCAGATAAGAATTTACCAGCGATGTGCAGTACGACGGACATCTTGTCCGTCGATGACACGGCGCGACGGACAAGATGTCCGTCGTACCGGTAAGAACGCATCTGCCGCTCGCCTTAAAGTCCGGCGCTGGTCGGCTGTCCCAGAAGAGCAGTCTCCCGCAGAGGGGTCGAGTTCTTTGCTCCCGGTGCCTGCAACTGAAACAGGCCGACAAGGATCTTTGTCAGAATTGTGGCTGAGATTCCCGGCCGACGATTCTCAATTTGAGCCTGCGAAAGCAGCTGAAACTCACTGATAACCTGCTGGTACTGTGCCCGAACTTCATCGCCAGAATGCCGCCACGTTCGATTCTGTACAGATTCGAGAGCTGCAGCGGACATCTGCTTGTGACACACTGGCGATTCAATGATCTGACGAACATACCGACTGGCTTCATTGGCATTGCGAGGAGTAAACAGAAAACCATCAAAACCGTGCTTCACAAGGCTGGTCACTCCGCCTGCATTGGCTGCGATGACCGGCAATCCACAAGCCATCGCTTCGAGGATGACATTCCCCATCGTTTCCGTTTCAGAGGCATAGACAAAAGCATCGGCCGAGGCATACGCGGCGGCGAGTTCTTCGCCGCAAAGGTATCCTGCGAAATGAGCTTTGTAACCCGAAAATCTTCGAACAAGTTCGTCGCGCTGAGGGCCTCCACCAACGATCGCCAGCGTCGCCTCCGGTACTCGTTCGAGAACCTCGGTCAGAAAGCTGACATTCTTTTCAGAAGCGAGGCGTGACACCGTCAGCAGCAGAGGTGATTCCGGATGATTGCCGCGTAGCCGGCTTCGCATTGCTGCAGATTTTCGTTCAGGGCGATACAGATTGCAGTCGACCGCTGGAGGCCAAAGAGCGACTCGTTCGAATCCTCGTTTGCGAAGATCATCGGCCATGAAATCAGAGACTGTCAGGTTTCGATCGGCCGTATTGTGATAACGTTTCATCAGCCACCAGAGCAGCCGAGAGAGCATTCCCAGTCCACGATACTGCTTTACGAACTCGCCATAGAGCGTATGGAACGAAAACAAAACCGGAAGCTGCAGATCGCTGCGACAGATCAGGTCATAACACTGAAACCCGAATGCGAACGGATTCAGAAAATGAATCACATCAGGACGAAACGCCTGCAGTTCCTGAATGAGGCGATGGTCAGGGCGACCGATCGCGTACTCGGGATAACTGGCACATGGGAAACTGGGAAACTCAATCAACGGAACCGGGGAATTGCGGTACTCGGCAACCTGCGGGCAGACGACGATTACTTCGTCACCGTTGGCCAACAATTGCTGAATGAGATTGACCGTGCGCCCCACAACGCCGTCGATCTTGGGGAGAAAGACCTCAGCCACAATCGCAATCCGCATCGCGAAACTCCCAGAGAAGTGATTCAAGCAGGTCGACGCGCTACGGTCAGAACAATGCTGTGGTGATCAACAACCGGAAAGACCAGTCGATTCAGGACCCCCTGCTGCCAGCGTTTGGCTTTGTGCAATCCGATCTCTTCGATGAACGGAGTCAGCCAGCCGCCGTGATATCCGAACTCAATAAATGAGCCGAAGTCCGGAAACTTCAGCTCCGGCTCGAACGTCTCCGACATCAGGATTTCAAAACCGTTCTGCTTCAGGACTTCAATGATACCCTGCTCATTGTCTGGACAAATCATGCCCTGCAGGTCAGGCGTCCCGCTTCCGAACAGCAACTTGAGCAATGGGTGCCCCGCCCGCCGCTGAAGTTCCGGATAGCCAGCCGTTGTGCCGCCCACGAATGACCAAACTCCACCGGCTTCCAGTTTCTCGAAGATTCGCGGTGCGAGATGCTCTATCGGAACGAAGCCAGTCACAAAGTGCGTGGCAACAAGATCAAACTTTTCGTCATTAAAATGGTGATCCAGATTGGCTCCGTCATCAATTGCACAGACCAGATCGGGTAGCTTCTTTCTGGCGATGCTTGCCATCTTCTCTGAAATATCAATTCCCCAGGGCTCGATCGTGCGTTGCGAGCGGGATCGCAACTTCTCCAGAAACATCCCAGTGCCCATTCCGACATCGAGAACTCTCATCGCGGGCAGTATTTCCGACAGGATCCCCTGTTCGTCAAGATGATCCAGTGCACGCTCCAGCGATTTACCGGTGGTGTTTTGAGGATCCTGATCGTACTGACTTGCAATAACATCGTCATACTGACGCTGAATGACCGCTGATTCCATCAGAGGCTGCCGATTCTTCAAGGGTTCATAGGCAATTTTGTTGAGGCCACTGAGACCGAGTTGTGAACGAGACAGATTAAGAACGAGCGCAGAAATTGTTGAATTTCTGCGTAGATTGAATCTTCGCAAATCATTCACAAAGGCTTAACGAGAAGTTCCCAATCCGCATCCAGATTCCCTGCATGGATGCAGACTTTGACATCATCGTAATTGGCAGCGGCGCTGGAGGCGGTACGCTGGCTTCAGTATGCGCTTCCGCTGGCAAGAACGTGTTGCTGGTGGAGCGTGGCGGATTGGCCAGCTCTGCGGACGACAATCATCTGACCTCGACCAACGGACGGCATGACGAGCATTCAACGCTGATTCAAAAGCGGCCCTATGATGATCGCCACATCACGCTGAACGAGAGCGCCGTCCGTTTGTATATGGGTGGTCATATGGGAGGCGGAACGTCAGTTTACGGCGGAGCCTTGCTGCGTCCTCATCCCGCCGACTTTTCTCCCGGTCGTTATTATTCAGAACGTATTCCCCGTGAAATCCATGACTGGCCTCTGTCGTTCGAATCGTTTACACCTTTCCTCAGAGCCGCTGAACGCCTGTATCACGTGACGGATGTTCGAGATCCACTCAGTCCGGGATCACTGCCCGGAACCGTTGTGGCCCCAAACCTGACTCATGGTGACCACGAGTCGCTGACTGTTGACAAGACCACATCGCTGAACGGCAAGAGTGGAATTCCACTCGCTCGGATCAACGAAAAACTCATCCGCTCGGCCCGGAATGCAGGGCTGAATCTGTATCGATTACCGCTTGCGATTGACGCCTTCAAATGCCTGCGTTGCGATAACTGTGCGGGATTCGTCTGTCCCACCGGCGCTCGACGTTCTTCGGGCCAGTTGGTACGTGAATGCATTGATCGCGGGGATTCTTTGACCCTGAAAACTCAGTGCGAAGCGGACTTGCTGGAGCGAGGCGTTGGCGGTCGGCTCAGCGGTCTCTGGCTGAAAGATCGAGTCACCGGATCGCGAGTTCGGTACACCGCCAAACGCTATGTCCTCTCAGCCGGCGCCATTGGATCGGCAGCCTTGTTGCTGAAGTCGGGGTTTGACCATCCGATGATTGGTCGGAACTACATGATGCACTATTCGCCTATCTCGATCGGTGTTTTTGCACGCTCAACCGGAGCGAGCCAGACGTTTATCAAACAGATTGGTTCGTCGGACTATTACTTTGGTACTCGGGATCTGCCGGAGAAAATGGGGATTGTTCAATCACTGCCCGCGCCGGGGCCGTGGATGATGGCAAAATCCGGGATGAAGTGGGTTCCGCACTGGATGTTGAGGATTCTGCGTTCACGCATGTTGCCTTTGGTCGGCATCGTTGAAGATCTGCCGAATCCGAAGAATCGCGTTTCACTCGATCAGTCCGGGACTATTCAGCTCCATCATCAGTTTTCAGATTACGATCGTGCACGCGGTGCGGAGTTATCCCGCCGGATGGTGGATCTCTTAAAGAGTACTGGAGCCGTCCATTGTGTCTCCGGCTTAAGACCGTCTCAGGAACACGTCGCTCATCAGTGTGGCACGATTCGATTTGGGCGGTCACGCGAACATGCTGCCGCAAATGCCGAGTGTCGTCTGTTTGATCAGCCGGATATTTTTGTCGTTGACGGAAGTTTCATGCCATCTTCATTAGGAGTTGGCCCGTCCTTAACAATCATCGCCAATGCTCTGCGTGTTGCCGAGATCGTGGCGTCAGAAGTATGAAGCACTTCATGAAGGTACGACTGGAACAGTTTCGACAGGCTCGTCGAATCCATGGCGGAACTCTTAACATGCTCGGGGCCGCAATCGGAGTGCGACTGTCTCGAACACCCATCCCCACAGCGGCATTGCGCCGAAAGGTGTTTTCGATGATCTACGGCGGAAAATATGGAGCACTGGACGAGACCGAACTTGAGAAGCCACTCGATCAGTTTCGATCGCTGAACGAACTCTTCACGCGAGGTGTCAAGCCGGAACTTCGGCCCATTCCAGAACAGACGAATCAGTTTCTTTCCCCAGTCGATGGAACCATTCAGGATGTCGGGCGGATTGAAAAAGATACGGTGATGACCATCAAGGGAATTCGTTACACCCTGGATTCATTGTGCCCCGAAACCGATACCGCTCCATTCAATGATGGGCACTTCGCAATTCTGTTTCTGTCCCCTCGCGACTGTCACCGCGTGTTTACACCGGCCAATGGCGTACTGGAACAACTGGTCCATGTGCCCGGCCATCGACTGCTTGTGCATCCGCCTTATCAGACGCCCGAGTTTCCTGTTTTCTCTCTGAACGAGCGGCTGATCATGCAGCTCGATACGTCTTTCGGCAAGTGTCTGCTGATTATGGTGGCTGGCTGGGGCGTTGGTCACATCACGCATCCGTTTCGCGTTTCACCTCGCTTCAGCCCACGTCGAGTTTCTGTGACGAAGCTCGACCCACCTCGCAAAATGGAGCGAGCTGAGTGGATTGCGACATTTGAACTTGGATCAACGGTCATCCTGATGACGGAACAACGTCGGACGGCTTCGGCACTTGTCGAACGCGCTCAGTCAATTCGCTTCGGAGAACCGCTGTTCGATACCATCGAGGGGAAGGCAGACTGATGAAACAGTTTGATGAGGAGACAGATTCCGGAGCCTTTGGCCTGCTTGATCCTCATGAGAGCGGGCCACAGGAAGGTTTCCGTACGGAAGCTGACAGCAGTTTGTTCTCCCACAGCCTGCGGCTGATTGTCTCTTGTGGTGACACAGGGCTCGCAAACGACTTTCTCGACTTTTCCAAAGGAAACTCTGGACAGAAATCATCGACTGTTCCAGTAGAATGTCTTTCGCCGGAAGCGTTCCTCCAAAGGATTCATGGCAGAGAGATTCAGCCCGTCGACGTTGTTCTGTTTCTTGATCGCGGTGTGACACCTCAGGTACTGAATTGCTTTGCCGCGTTGTCACAACTGGCTTCGATCGTCCCTTTCACCGGCATTGCCGTTCTTCCATCGCTGTCTCATCATCTGTGCCCGACCCGTACTGATGAGATGCAGGCACTTCTTGATAAACTGAGCGACGCACTTCGGAAGTCCGGAGAGGACTCGACAACTGCCGAAGCGACTTCAAGCTCCGAATCAAAATCAGCAGACTCTTTTGTCGGCGAGCCTCTGGCTGTTCGAAGCCGGATATCTCGACTGATCGTACTTCGCACAGGCTACGTGCTGAGTCCTTCGTCGTCGATGACGAAAAAGCTCAGGCGTTTATGCCGATTTGGCCCACTGACAGGCCCGTACTTGACTTCCACGTTCGTTCCCGGCGAAAAGCTGTTCTCCGCGATCAACGCGGAGTTTGAACGTGTCTACTCAGGCAAGCGCACGATGTCATCAGTCTTGACGACTGACTTGACTGCGACCGTGACCTCGACCTCGACAGCGACTGCGACAGCGACTGCGACAGAAAAAGC
>JANOZG010000062.1:0-3961 GCA_031429275.1 Planctomycetota bacterium | reverse complement strand
CAGCGCAAGGAATTGGGCGAAGTGATTGCGATTTGTGAAAGCACCCTTCAGGATTTCGCGTGTGCCCGTGTATGGATGGCGATAAAACCAAAAGAATCGATCGTTCGAAGTTGTCAGCTGGACGCAAGCGAAGATGGCCATCAGGACTCCGGAGATTCCGACCAGCTTCAGCATGCGATGGCAGTCAGCTTCAGTGGCCATTCTCTGAGCAACAACGACGGCGATGACGCCGTAAGAAAGCAATATCAGGAATGCGTGTCGAGTCTCAGTGGGCAGCAGGCTGGCGGTTTTCCAGGCGAGTGACGTTGACGTCTCTGCCTGCGACAGTTGTGTCGATGCCCATCCGGGAAGTAGTCGTTCGTATTCGGGGGATATTCGCGAAAGGATTTCTGGCGATACTGGCAGAGTTTGAAACCAAACAAGCAACAGACCGGCGATAATCAAGGGTTCCACTGCAAGTAAAACCAGACGCCCGCCAGTCCTTACTTTATGAAAACTCCAGACGCAGCCCAGCGACATCGCAAGAGTGATAAGTATCCTGTGCCCCCAGGCTTCGCGACCTCCCATCACAAATGGAAGAATGACAATCAAGGCAAAGATGATGGCATCCGCAGCCAGCAGGAGTTTTGGACCAGACAGAAGTGCCATCATTTCCGGTCGCGCGCTAAAGCTAACTGGTTGACGACCCTTTTTGTGATTGTAGGAGCTACTGGAGTGCATAAGTTTTCACGGTGCCTGGATCATCAGCGGATATTGATTTTTCTGGCGGGAGCAATGTTGTTTCTGTCGAATGTTCTTGTTCCATGCAAAAACTAAGTCAGGCAGCTCGGTTCCTGCGATCTAGTCGTTCTGATGATGCGGTGTTTCCTGCCGCCAATGAAGACAACCCTAACGCGGCTTCCTGATCGAGTTGTTCTTCTGATTCATGGTCATGGCCATAGCCGTATCCATAACCATAACCATAGCCATAGCCACCAGAATCCGTGGTTGTCAGATGGTTAATGACCACTCCCAACAGGGTGCAGCCCAGTGTTTGCAGTGTTTCTGTTGCGCGGATGACCATTCGGCGACGGTCTTTGTCCGGACGAACAACAAGGACAACCGCGTCTACCAGTCGGCCGACGATGGCTGGATCACTGACTGCCAGAACGGGTGGTGCATCGACAATAATCTGATCGTACTTTGTTTCTCCCCACGCCAGCATGTTTGAAAATCGCTCGGATGACAGCAATTCTGCTGGATTGACTGGTCGAGGTCCACATGAGATGACGTCCAGACCCTTGACGTTTGAGCTACGCAGATTTCTTTCGATAGAAGATTCCAGATCGTCAGTATCACGAAGAATTCGGGACAGACCGCTGTCGTCTCGCATGCCCAGCAGCGTCGATAGTCCAGGGCGTCTCATGTCGGCGTCGATCAGCAGGGTACGTTTGCCAGACTGAGCGAAGGCAACGGCAAGGTTCGACGAGACTGTTGTTTTTCCGTCGCCAGGTTCGGTGCTTGTACAAACCAGACGATTTGTGTCCTGTGGTGAAAACTCAATGCTTGTGCGCAGCGCTCGGAATGCTTCCACTTCTTTGGAGTGTGGTTTGCTGTGACACATGACAGCGTCAAACCCTTCACCGGGAAGTTCTTCCATCCGTGGAATCATTGACAGCACTTGTGTGTCAAGCTGGAGCTTGAGTTCTTCCGGTGTTCGGAAGCGGTCATCCATGATGTCCAGAACCCAGATGATACCGAGACCCGCAATGGAGCCGAGTATGAGTGACAACAAACCTGTGATCGCCAAACGCGGATTGACCGGGCGACCTGAAAACGTCGGATGGCGAGCGATATTAGTGATGATCATTTTGTCTTTGTTGATACCAATTCCGTCGGCCTTGTTCTGGTAGTCTTCGATGTTCTTGCTGAGTCGATCAATTTCACGCTGATTGAGTTCAAGGTCTGCCATGATCTGACCAAGTCGCTGTGCTCTGCTTTTTTCCTTTTCGAGCTGGTCGTAAATCGACTGCTCGTTGCGAAGATTTGTTTCGAGCTGCTGACGGAGGTATTGAACGAGCTGAGGGGCAAGTTTCGTCCTCGTCAGTTCCTTCAATTCCCGTTGCTTCATCTGCGGGTATTCCTGAAGGAACTTTGTCTTATTCTGGATTTCTTCATTCAACGCTTTGATTCTGGAGTGCTGCTCACCATAGCGCGTACGTGCATCATTACGTTGACTTTCCCGATCCAGAAGATCCTTCTGCATTTGCTGGATCATAAACGTATCCGGCGTCCCCAGTCCCATTGATTGCTCGATAAGCTGTCGTCCTGCAGAACCCAGTGTCTCATTTGCGAACTGCAGAATATCATCGCCGTTGGCGATCGCTCGCTGGGCACCGTCAATTTGAGTGCGAGTTCTTTCTGTTGTACTGTGAGCTTCGGAATAAGCTTTATTCAGTAGACTGATAGTCTCCGACACGATGCTCAGGCCAGAGTTTTTTTCCCCGGTTTCCACAAGTTCGGGAGCTGATGCACGCAGTTGAAGCTGACGTGATATTGCCTGGGTCAGTCTTGCTTCATCGCTTGCCTGCTGTTCTTTGAGTTTTCGGATGCTTTCTTCTGACGAACCGTTGTGTGTGGAGTCAAGATATTCCTCATAGGCGGTCAGCATTGATGACAGAACGCCCTGGGCTGCTTTCGGATCTTTGGACCGATAGCTGAGGTCCAGAACAGTCGTACTGAACGCACAGGAGACAGAAAGATTGTCCTTGATTGTCTTAACCCACTGAGCTTCGGGCAGACCAACCAGATCCACGCGAGCACTCTTAGGGAATCGCTTAATTGCACCGAGAATGACCTGATCGCGAGACATCAATTCGATGAATGTTGGCATCTCGCTGTTGGCGCTGGTGCCCTTGTTTTGCGTTTCATCGGTGACATTGCCACCTTTGCGGACGATGTAGAGCGAGGCATTGGACTGATAAACTCGCTGAGCGGTGATGAAGTATGCCGCTCCGCCAATGCAGGAGACAACGAGAGAAGCGACAAGAATCCCACTGCGCAGGCGAACAGTCCGCAAGAATCGGAACATCAAATGCAGAGTCGATGCTGCGGAATTCTGGCCGTGTTCATGCATACTCAGAACGTCATTATCCGTGACAGACATTTCGTTCGGCCTCCCTGCCGTTCTTAACAAACTGTGCGTTGAGGATCTTCTGTGTCAGAAAATCGCTGTTGAACCATTGATGCCAAATCGAATGATCTGCAACGCTTCCATAAACACCGTGGCGGGCGTGTGTTCTACCGTGATCACATCACCTGCTCCCAGCCTGATATTCCAATCGTCACTGTGTTTCGCAGCACGCAGGCTGACTTCAATGACTGTCGGATCCTGCCCCTGCGCCGATTGGCGAACGACATAGATCTTGTTGGCCATTTGATTCGAGACGCCGCCAGCCAGCGAAATGGCCTGAAGCAAACGTAAGTCTTCACCGACTGGAAACTCAATGCGATCCGGGTTCTTCACGAGACCGCCGACATAGATCGCCTCTGGATCGCGTTTTTCGACCATGATCACGCCGCCATCTTCAACTCGGTATTGACCATCTCCAGATTTCGCGGCGGAAATCAAATCGATTGAATAGGAGTTGAGTCCACTGCTGCCCGTTGAGCCGACGCTGCTGGTGTCGCTGACATTCGCATAAGGACTTGTTGGCTCGCCAGCGATCGCAGGACGATCACCGCGCATCGGCGATATCGGGTTTTTGACTTCGATTGTTTGGCCTGCGTCTGCTGCCAACCCTTCAGCGGCGGCCAACGCAGACACGACGTCGCTTGAATTTGGCGGTAACTTGTAGGTGCCAGGCATTTTGACAGCACCCATGACGCGTACAGTATTCATGCGTCGATCTGTAAATCGAACTGTGACTGCCGGGTTGTAAAAAAGCTGTTTGCTGATCGCAGCCGTGCGAATCAACGATTC
>JANOZG010000061.1:0-8767 GCA_031429275.1 Planctomycetota bacterium | reverse complement strand
GGCACAATTTCCCGTGACAGTCGAGTTCATTTGATTCGAGATCAGAAAGTTCTGAACGACTATCGAATCGGTTCTCTGAAACGTGAAAAAGATGATGCGAAAGAAGTTCGCGACGGAATGGAATGCGGTATTCGGCTCGACGGATTTAACGATATTAAAGAGGGTGATTTGTTTGAAGCATACCGAATCGATGAGATAGCACGGACCTTGTAATCTCTGTGGATCGGGTCCTCGCGATAATGCCTCGTTCGTTTCGGGGAACTGCAAGTCGCCAGGGCCTGAACTTCATGACGATGTTGTGTGTCTACAACGATTCACCCTTCAGGAAAAAAGTTCCATGTCCACTCGTCGAACGGCCCGGGTCGCCTCAATGATCCGAGAAGTCGTCAGCACTGCGATTCTTTTCGAGCTTCGTGACCCTCGAATTAAAAATGTTACGGTGCTGGGAGCAGACGTCAGCCCGGATTTAAGATACGCTGCTGTGCGAATTTCCGTCATGGGGGATGAAAGAACTGCGGCATTGACGATGCACGGGTTGAATTCCGCGAAAGGATATTTGCAGTCGAAAGTCGCGGAATATATTAAAAGCCGGTATACTCCCGAACTGCGTTTCGTCCTTGACGATACGGTTTTAAAATCTGTTCAAACATCTGCCATTCTTCGTGATGTTCTATCTTCGGATGATGCTGAAAGTTCGGGATCAGATGAAAGCCTTGAGCAAATCGAAGTACCGTCAGAGGTTGATCTTGAGCATCAGGATTTGTAACTCATCGGTGAGAGTCGGCTTCAGTTCAGGGGGCGTTGTCCGGATTTTTCAATTTGGACTTGTCGATTAAAGTCAGCAGGGAACTACAATGGGAACGACCAAGGCCACCAAGGCGGCTGACAAGTCGCAGGTCTGTCGCAAGCTAGTCAATTCACTTCACAAGTTGTACGGAAAGTCCGTCCCAAAGATCGAGCTGCCGGTCGTTGAGACGTTGCTTTTTGCCGCCTGCCTCGAGGATAATCAATGGGCGAGCGCTGAAGCTGGTATGAAGCACCTTTTGGCTTCGTTCTTCGATCTCAATGAGATTCGTGTGAGCTCAGTCAATGAACTTGAATTGGTGCTGGCCCCTCTTCAAAAGGCAGACTGGAAAGGCCTGAGAATCCGTTCGATTCTCCGTCACATATTCGAGACAACCTATTCGTACGATTTCGAAAAGCTGCGACGTCAAACGCTTGAACAGGCCGTTAAGACTCTGAAGAAGATTCCTGACGTCACGCCATTCATTCGCGATTTTGTTCTGCACGAGATTCTCGGAAGCCACATCGTCTTTCTTGACGAATCCATGCTGACAGCGGCCAAATGGCTCGGGCTTGTGCCAGAGAATGCTGACGTCAATGAAGCCTCAGAGTATCTGAAGGGCGGCCTGAAGAAATCTGAAGTTTCAGAATTCTGTCACCTTCTCCGTTGTCTGGCGACAGATCCTAAGTTCATTCCTCGGTTTACGGATCACGCCGACTCGGAACAATCGATGGACGATGTTATGGAGCGTTTTGCAGAATTGCAGCTGCCTCCAAAGAAAAAGCCGGTCAAGCCACCTGCTCCGAAGGAAGTCGCAAAGCCAGTCAGAATAGAAGTGGCAACGAAAGTGTCAACACCGGCCAAGGCAACCTTACCTGCAAAGTCCGCTGCATCTGTAAAGGCCGCGTCATCTCCGGGGAAACTCGTAGCGCCGGCAAACAAAGCTGTTGCTGTAAAGCCTAAATCAAAGTCCGCACCTCCCTCTGCCTCTCCGTCCAAGCCTCCCGTCAAAGCCGCGAAGCCCAGTACGTCGGCTAAGGCTTCGGCCCCTGCAAAATCGGCGTCAAAGGCCACATTAAAGCCACAGGGCAGCACACCGAAGGCGAAGACCAAGCCCTCTGCCACCCTGAAGTCCGGCGGCAAGCAGGCGCCTGCAAAGCCAAATAAGAAGAAGTAGGTTCCGCCAGATCGGGACTTATTGCACTATCGCCGAACAGAACTCGACAGAATTGCACCGCGCATCAATAATGCGCCATGAGTGGTTTGGGATTGACCAGCCGCAAACTTCGATTCTCTGCACACAAGCCAGAGACTCGTTGATGTAATTTCTGTCACCTGACTTCAAGCGTCAGGTTGTTCATCAGCTTTCTGTTTTCGGTGAGACTGAAAATGAAGCGTTTGGCATTTACTTCATGGTACCGCATGCTCGCGGTGTGTTTTTTCTGCTGCAATGTGATTTTACTGCAGAGCATTTCCAGCAAGTCCGCACAGGCAATGTGGGATGAACAAGCTGCGGATGAAAAAAATGCCACCGATCCGGATGCAGCCCTCGATGGATTGAAGCCGAAAGCTGACGACAACCAGCTAAAGGACGAGAGCGCTTCGCTGGACCCAGCTAACAAAGATGCGCTGGCGTGGTACATGGCTGGTCAGAAAGCGATGAAACGCGGCGACCTGCAGCCTGCGGCCGATGCCTTTGAGAAGGCGGCCGAGTCTTCACCGAAATCTGCCGTGCCGTTGCGGGCTTTGTCCATTGTGCTCCTGCGACTTGGCCGCACAGAAGATGGTATCAAGACAGCCGAGAAAGCCATTGCTCTTGACCCCGACGACGTAGAAATGCGTCTGCAAATGGCTGTACTCTATGCCGGAGCTCAGCGGTTCGCAGAGTCCATCAATCTGCTCGAAGAAGCACTCGAATCAAAAGCACTCAACAAAAAGTCACGCGAATTTGTGCAGATTCATCAGATACGCGGCGCGATCTATCTTCGGGCTCAAAAGCTTAGAGAAGCCGCTGATAGCTACGAAGTATTGTTGAATGCGTTAGAGCGTCCAGAAGACTTTGGTTTGTCAGATCGCGAACACAAAGAGATGCTGAATAATCGACCGACCAGTTACGAGATAGTCGGCCGAGTATTAATGGAATCCGGACGAACCGAAAAAGCAATCGAAGCCTTCGAAGCGCTGGGCCGCAGTGAAAAAGATCAGCCGGGAGAATACAACCTGTTGCTGGCCCGGGCGTATTACATGAAAGACAAGCTGGAAGACTGTGAAAAGAATCTGAATCAATATTTCGAAAGTGGACGCCGGAGCCAGGAATCGCTTCAGATTCTATTTGATCTTTACGGTGCAACGAACCGTTCGGAAGGGCTGAATCAGCGACTGAAAGAACTCAGTGAAAAGACTCCTGATGCCACCGTTGTCAGAATGTTTCTTGGTCAGGTTTTGCTTGACCAGGGCAAACCAACGGAAGCTAGTGAGGTTTACCAGACAATTCTTGACTCCTCCGGCGATGTCGATGCTTACCTTGGCCTGATGCGAGTTGCAATTGCCGATCAGAATCCGACAGCGATGATTGCGACAGTGAATCGAGCGGCAGGTTCTCGGATTCGCTCAGAAGAACTTGTGCCTTTGGTTGTCAGCATCACAACCAACGACGAATTCGCAAAGAAAATCGTGGACACATGTCAAAAGATGTACGACGAGAAACCCGGTGATCTGCATCCCATGGTGCCATACTTCTGCGCGTTGATTGCAGAAGGGACCAAGCAAACCAAAGAAGAATCCGCGTTGCTGAAAGCAGCGCTGGAACTGAATCCGGATCGAGTCCTGCTGGTTCAGGTTCTTGAAAAATACGGCCTTAGCCAATTGACGCTTGGCGAGTACGCGATGGCCGCGAAGATTCTGGAACAGCTGCTGTCGGTTCCCGGACTGGATCCCGGAGTGCGTATCAACACTCTGTTTAGAATTTCTGTCGCGTATGCCTCAATAGAAGATATCAATGCGGCTCGACAAGCACTGAAGGAAGCGCTGGGCATCCTGCCAAATGAACCACAATTGCTTGGTCGGCTGGCGATGATCGAAGCCGCTGACGGAAAGCTGGATCTGGCTGAGAAACTTCTGAAGAAGTCTCTTCAGTTCTTGCCGGCAGATTCAGAGTTGCTGGCAGAAACCCACATTCGATTAGCCAGTCTTTGTGCTCAACAGGATAAGTGGGACGAAGCTATTCAGCAGTATGAGCTTGCTGCTGAGAGTCCGAATGTTACTCCTGAAACCATGCGTCTGATTCGGATGGGACTATCCAATGCTTATGTTCAAAGCGGCGACATGAGCAAAGGCGAAAAGATTCTGGAAGAGATCTATGCAGAAGATCCAACTGAGGCGGGAATCAACAATGATCTCGGATATCTCTATGCGGACCAGGGCAAAGAGCTGGAACAGGCAGAAAAAATGATTCGCATTGCTGTAACAGAACAACCGGATAATCCTGCATATCTTGATAGCCTTGGTTGGGTCCTGTTTAAGCAGGGCAAGAATGAGGAAGCATTGGAGCCATTGAAGAAAGCTAACAGCGATCCGGAATATCAGGACTCGACATTACTTGAGCATCAGGGTGATGTGCATCAGGCACTTAATCAGATGGCAGAGGCCAAAGAACTTTGGTTGAAGTCGCTGAAAGTTGAACAGGAATCCAAGAGACCGGATAACAAAATCATGGAACGCCTGAAAACAAAGCTTGGCCCGGCTGCCGTGGAGGAATCCAGGTAGGTCAATCTGAAAGCATGCCGCAGAACAGATGACTCACCTGCATCGAGGATGTCGCTGTCCCGTCGGCGTAGCGGAAGACCATTTGGAAACAGATCAATATGGCACGGAAGACCACAATCCGAAATGATGATTCCGATCCGGATGAGCAGCCGGTTGAATCGTCAGGTGCTGGCGGAAGAGGCAACGACGGTCGTCGAAGACCGGGCAGCCACGGTAATTCAGATGATCCCGGTGATCCTGACGATCCAGAACAGCAGAGATTTGATGACGAGTTGCGGCCGTCGCGTCTTGAGGATGTTGTCGGCCAGAAAGCCGTCGTAGAGCGACTTCGAATTCTGTTGGAAGCAACAAAGAGACGTAAGGAGCCGCTCGGACATCTGCTGCTGGATGGTCCACCTGGACTTGGAAAGACCACGCTTGCAACCGTAGTTCCGCGAGAGCTTGGAACCGAGATACAAATCACTGCTGGCCCGTCATTGGGCGCGCCAAAGGATTTGTTGCCGTATCTGACGAATGCGTCTTATGGCAGTGTCCTGTTCATTGATGAAATTCATCGAATGCCGCCAGCCGTTGAAGAGTTCATCTACCCGGCGATGGAAGATTTTCGAGTGGATATCACACTTGGCGATGGACTCAATGCTCGCACGATCAACATGAAACTGCAGCCATTCACCGTGATCGGAGCAACGACTCGCAGCGGAATGTTGACTGCGCCGTTGCGGGATCGTTTTGTCAACAGGGAGCATCTGGACTTTTACACTGACGAGGAATTGTCAACAATCGTCACCAGAAATGCCCGCAAGTTGCGAACTGAGATCGCCCCTGAAGCGGCTCACGAGATTTCCGTGCGATCGCGTGGCACGCCGAGAAAAGCCAACAACTGGCTAAGGTGGACACGCGACTTTGCTGACGTCCGCGCGAACGGGAAGATTACTCTGGAGGTTGCTCGTGCGGCTCTCAAGATGAAAGGCGTGGACGACGCTGGTCTGGAAGAACAGGACCGCAAGTATCTGGAAACGATTGTTCGTGTTTTCGGCGGCGGACCCGCGGGTGTTCAGGCACTTGGACATACAATGAACATTCCGACAGATACTTTGGAAGACGAAGTGGAACCGTTCCTTCTGCGGGAAGGCTTTATTCAAAGAACGCCTCGTGGTCGCATGATTACTGAGAAGGCGCTGGCTCACCTTGGAATTTCACAAAGGCAGAAGCCTAAAACCCCGAAGCCCAGTGACGACAATCCCGAACAGCTCGAACTATTCTGATTTGAAGCCTGAACGAAGGCAATGTTCCTGGAGAATTTTGTATTCACTATTGGCCACGCCACGGGGAAACATCAGTATTCCCGCGTTGTGGTGATCGCCGATCTCTAAGCAAGTGTGATATTCATCTATTGAGTAAACATCAATGGGTTTGGTTAAAGAGTTCAAAGAATTCGCGATGAAGGGCAATGTCGTTGACATGGCCGTGGGCATCATTATCGGGGCCGCATTCGGGAAAATTGTCAGTTCATTGGTGGGTGACATTGTGATGCCCGTGATTGGCAAGGTTGTCGGTGGCATTTCGTTTGCCGAGATGAAGATATCGCTGGGCATGAGTCCAGATAAGAAGGATCTGGTCTCTGGAGAAATCATTGAAAAAGGCAAAGAGCTGTCGCTGACGTACGGCAATTTTCTGCAAACCGTGTTTGATTTTCTGATTGTGGCTGCGGCTGTATTCGCAATTATCAAGATTATGAACACAGCAAAAGCGAAGTTTGAAAAGCAGGAAGCTGCTGCTGCTGCGGCACCAGCCGCACCGCCTGAAGATATCGTCTTGCTGCGAGAAATTCGCGACGCTCTCAAGAGTCGCTAATCCAAACGATCCTCTGCATGATGAAACAAAAGCCCGGCTCACAAGAGCCGGGCTTTTTCGAATCAATCAAGGATTTGGAACCAAGGCTGATATTTTACTTCGGCGACGGGATTGCTTTGTTTCTGCTGTTCGCCCGAATCTCACGCCATAGACCGATATTGGCAACCGATCATTCGCCGGGGACCTCAGGCGTCGAGTCGTCCCCGTATTCGCCTGCAGGTAGCATCTCCGAATTCTCTGGTTCCTCCTGAAAGAAGAAATCGAGCTGCATGCGTTTTTCGTAGTCGTCGGCGGGAACTCGATGCTCAAGTCCGGCGTCGTATTGTTCAGAAAGCTGATAAACCCCAAGACTGATTTCCTGCAACTCATTACCTTCCAACAGAGCAACAGCAAATGGCTGACTTTCTGCCAGGTGATCATTCGCTGAACGTCCTGCGGCCAGCCATATCATTTGTGAAAGCGTGACTCGATCAGCCTCATGCAGATCCGAAAGATTGTCGATTGAGACAAGAAATGCGCAGGAGTCGCTCTTCAGGCTGCAATAGACGGTGGATCCCTGCATCGCGCGTTGTAGTTCATGATTTCCTGTCGTTTCAGGCAGTTCAGCAATGACCGATGTAGATTCTGCTGTTGGATCCTGTTCAGCAGTTACACCCGGATTTACTGCTGTCTGCGCTCCAGCATCGACTGGCGATAAATTTCCCGCCTGCATCTGTTGAGCGATGTCGTGCAAAGAAGCCTGCAGATGCGTGGCAAGTTCAACAGCGACGTCGGAATTGCCTGCGGAAGACATCGTGCTTAACGATGCGATCGCCGTTTCCAGCGATTCTTCGCTATCGGATGCGTTCGTCCATTCAGGAGAGCTAAATGGAGGCGTGGGGCCAGGAACTCCGAACGGTCCGCTTGATTTGACTGTGAACATCAGGACGAACATTCCAGTCAGCAACGTCAGCGAAAAGTACCCCAATGAGAGGCCAGCGACCGCCAGACCATTACCCGTGACTCGGCCACCGCTTCGGCGACAGATCCCGCGAGAAATATGCCCGGCGACGATTGCAAACAGTGAAAATGGAATCGACAGAAAACACAGGCACATGAAGGGGATCGAAATGATCCCGGAAATCAGGCTCAGGATGGCCAAGGCAGAAACGGTTTGAGACTGCACCATAACAGGCTCTGTATTTGTCCATGGGGACTCGTATGGATTCCAGTTTCCGTCACCAATATGATTCGGGGCTCCGGAAAAACCTTGAGCAGGATCTCTGTAGTTGTGTGGTTCGGCTGGCGTCATGAGTTGTTTCCTTCTTTGAGGCAGCCGTTCGCTGGCTCCGCCTGTTTCCTGGCACAATTCCTTAGACCTGCCGTGTTTTGCCGGGACTAGGCAATTCTGGTTCCGGACTCACGAAGCTTCAGTACTGAGACGTTGGAGCTGGCGGATGACTCTTTTTCTCTGTCCACATCTGCAGCAATTCCACGAAGAACGAAAAGGCCATCGCAAAATAGACGTAGCCTTTCGGGAATTCTTTCCCAAGTCCTTCCGCCACCAGCAGCATGCCGATCAGCATCAGAAACGAAAGTGCCAGCACTTTGATGGCCGGATTGCGTTCTATAAATACAACGATGGCCTTGGAGAACGCCAGCATCCCAAGTACGGAAATGATGATGGATACGACCATAATCGGAATCGCTGACTTTAATCCGGCGGTCATGCCAACCGCTGTAATTACAGAGTCCAGCGAGAAGACAAGATCGATCAGCATCACCTGAAACAGTACGGACATCAATGAGACATCCGTCACTGGTTTATTGTTCTCAGAACCAGCCGATTGAACCTTGTGATGGATTTCACGAGTTGCTTTGAATACCAGAAACAGCCCGCCAGCCACGAGGATAAGGTCGCGCCCGGTGAAATCGTGACCCACGAGCGAAAACAGCTTTGCTTTCAAACCCATCACCCATCCGATGCACATCACCAGGCCGACTCGGGAAATCACGGCCAGCAACAGCCCAAACGTGCGTCCTTTATCACGCTGTTCGGGGGGTAGGCGCCCGGCCAGAATGGCGATAAAAATAATGTTGTCGATCCCCAGAATCATTTCCAGAGTGGTCAACGTCAATATGGCGATTAGTGATTCGCCGGTCAGTAATTCGCTCATGCAATTTATTCCAGAGACATCTTGTCTCGATCATCCATGAGTTGCCGAAAAGTCCGGCGTACATGTTTCAGAGAGAAATTCAAGCCACGCGACGCAGCATAACGCAACGCACCGAAGATTTCACACCCAAAGCGGCGAGCGGCTGGGCGTCAGCCCTCCGTGGAGAATTTGTTATTTATTTTCGTTTTTTCCCGAACCTTTTTTACCG
>JANOZG010000060.1:0-1966 GCA_031429275.1 Planctomycetota bacterium | reverse complement strand
GCCGAACGACCACTTCGACAACGGTCTGGCACTCGCACTACGCGAGCAATGGCCAGCGATGGCGAAAGACTTTCGCCATTATGCACATCAATCGCACCCGAAACCTGGCGAGCTCTGGGTCTGGGGCGGTGCCGGAGGAGTTCGTATTATCAACATGCTGACTCAGGAAGGCGAACATGGTCACGGCACCAGACCGGGGCAGGCCAGTTTATCGAACGTAAGCCATTGCCTGCGACGTCTTCGGCATGAACTGGAGAAAGGTGAAATCAAAAGTCTGGCAATGCCGAAGCTGGCGACTGGTGTTGGCGGGATGACATGGTCTGTTGTGCATCCGCTGATTGTGCAGCATCTGGGTGATCTGCCAATTCCAATCTACGTCTACACGACATTTGCCAAGGGGCAGCAGGCGAACGAACCTGCAGAATAGCAAAGTGAGTTCGAACTCGATGTTGTTGCCTTCATTTGAACAACTGGTTCTGGAGTTGTCGCAGCCAACTGCGTTTCCAGAACCAGTTGTCGATGTTATGGTCCGACAAAGCGTGCATTCAACGGCTGGATCCGCGAGGTGCATGGCGATTTGCGACTTGAACATATCTACTATTTTCCAGAGCAGCCAGCTCCTCACGATATCGTGATTCTTGATGGAATCGAATTCAGTCCAGCCCTGCGCCAGATTGACACTGTTGCGGATGTCGCATTCCTGCTGATGGAACTGAGATTTGTCGGCAGATGCGATCTTGCGAGGTATTTCGCGGACGTCTACTTTGCCGAATTCGCAGACAAAACGTGTCGCGAAGTACTTCCGTTATTCACTGTCTATCGTTCAGCGATTCGAGCCAAGGTCGCGGCAATCTTTGCGGGTGAATCGGAGATCGAGCCGTCCGATCGTGAAAAGGCGGTCGCTCGTTCTCGAACACATTGGCTCTGGTGTCTGTCGGAAATGGAACAGCCTGATCGCCGTCCGGCTTTGGTGCTTGTGTCAGGATTGCCGGGAACCGGGAAATCGACACTCGCACGTATGCTCGCAAACGCCGGTGACTTTGAAATCCTGCGATCTGACGTGATTCGAAAAGAAATCTTCAGCCCGGTTGAATCGGCCTCATTGTATTCTGCTGACAAGACCCAGCGAGTCTATGATGAATGCTGGATTCGTGCTCGTCAGCAATTGCGGGCTGGCCATCGTGTCATTGTCGATGCGACGTTTCAGAGTGATGCAAACCGACAGCGATTTCTGCAGCTGGCCATCGATTGCGGCATTCGCGCGGTGTGGCTGGAGTGCACCGCCCCTGCTGACATCACAAAGCAGCGACTGGATTCGCGTTGTGGTGATGCGTCTGACGCAGACTGGTCAGTCTATGAGCTGATGCGAAAGCAATGGGAACCGGCCTCTGACTTCACCGATGGCTTTCATGAGGCGATCTCCACAAGCGACATTTTGAATGCGGCTTGTGGTTTGCTGACGTCGCACGGCTTGTTCGTCCGTGAGTAGGAAGTGCAGATGATGTCTGCCGCGGGGACGATTAACGAAGAAAAGGCGACGTCCTCAGACGTAGCCTTCCTGTGTCATCAAGCCACACTGCCGGAACACATTCCAGCTGGGGTCGATTACTGTTTCTCACCCAGATCGCTGCAAATGATAGACAAGTTGCAGTCGCAGAATGCGTCGTCGTTAACGTCCGCGTAGTTTGCACCGGAAGTGCGAGCTTTGACGCCAGCAGCGTGACCAGTGCCCGAGGTGACGAAGCCAGAGGTATTGTACGACTGGTCCAGGTCGGCGAAAGCGGTCGCAAGGTCGCCGAGTTCAGCGACAACTGCACTCTGCAGTGAAACGAGGCCAACGATCATCCCGAGAACCAGGATGGTTCCAACGAGAACGATTTCTGCTGACAAAATAACGCCTGATTCATCATTCCAAAGAGTCTTCAACATGATTTTGATCTTTCATACTATTTGAGAGAGAAACGAG
>JANOZG010000059.1:0-11388 GCA_031429275.1 Planctomycetota bacterium | reverse complement strand
ATTCGCTCATGGTCGAAGTGGGTGATCTTCTCGCGCAGCAGAAAGTCTTCCAGCAACGTCGGTCCCCGGTCGCCGACTTTCAGAGAATTGTGGTCGTCATTGACTGGAACGCCTTGATTGCTCGTCAGGATGGCCCCCGAGCTCTCCTCAATGTTGGCCTCAAGATCGGCAGTTTTGGCTAAGGTACCGGTCTTGGACTGTGAACGTACGCTGGAGTGGGATCGTTTCGCCATGGAATAGATTCCTGCTGTTGCCGAATTGGGGCAGTCGTTCAATGGAATACGCTTGGCTCAAAATGATGTTCCGACGCATAAGTTGTGCCAACTGACTTGAGAACCCCAGAGTGAATCGACAGCAATTAAGTCCCCAACGCTGCCTTGATTGCCGGCGTGCTGAAGGTCGAGGATTCGCCACTTATGGAACCTTCGAGATTTGGGTAAAGCATTTGGGCCACTGCAAATGCATTGGCAGATGTCCCGTTGGTCGTCCAGTGATCATCCCGGTCGCGCGTCGTCCAAACTCAGTCGCCAACCTGGACCTGATTTCGTTCTACGACAGTTTCGCATTTGCAGTTCATGAATCCATTGATTTCTTCCCTTCGCCGCACGACTGGCCTCGGTCGATGTGATTGCGCCAAGAAGCTTGGGAGAGGAGGATGAAATGTAGAATGCAAATCTTAAACCTTTCGTAGGAGTTCTGCGGGTGGAAAGCCCGTCCGGTAGCGCCTGACCAGCGGCCGGAAGCGAGTCTTGCGTCGTACGCGGGTACAGGATGGTGCTGAATGCTTCCGCAATATTCAGCGGCACACCGGTTTCAGCCGCATCTTCAGCCGGTGTTTTGCCTTCCACGATGGATCGCACTGTCTGCATTTCGAGGGGTGTTAGATGCTCAAAACCCCATCGCAGCTTGCCTATCTCATGCTGTTTCGGTTTGACAGTCCATTTTACCGCCTCCCTGATCGTTTCAGCATCGACTGGTCTTATGAGGAATTCTGCCCGGGACATGATAACCGAGGGAACCTCTCGGCCTGATGGCAGCAGAACCACCGGAAAGTCTTTCTTCTCCTGTGGCCAAAGGCTCGACCAGCGTGATACCAGACAACTCCGGAAGAGACACCTCTGAAAAAATGATGCCGCCTTTATGGTTTGATTTATCCAGGAAGATTGTTGTCGTCATTGCGAGGTTGTCGTTCCTTGAAGGATGCCGTTATCGATTCTTTGCAGCACTCGACGCTCGCGGCGATTCAACTTTTGAAGTAGATTTCGGTCCTCGCGAAGAATTCCTGTTTGTCGATGTCCATTGATCCTGAGTACTCAAGAAGCACCGCAAAATTCAGGAGTTTTTCGTCTTTCTTTTTATCATGCGAGCCGTCATCATGCTGCACCGTCGCGATGCTATGCTTCGATTGGGTCAATTCGGCCTGGGCGCCCTTACATTAACGCAGCTTTTGCAGGCCGATCGTCTGCGAGCCGCAGCATCGAATCAACGGACACGCCCCCCTGGCGGGCGAGCAAAATCCTGTATTCTGATTTATTTGTGGGGAGGTCCGCCGCAGCAAGACCTGTGGGACATGAAGCCCGAATCTCCCACGGCAATGCGAAGCCTCTTTAAGCCGATCGCCACCGTGACTCCGGGGATTGAGGTCTGCGAACATTTGCCGAACTTTGCTCGACATACGGACAAAATGGCGATAGTCCGGTCGTTAACACACGACAGCAATAATCACGAGCCGAGCGTTTACAGGACGCTGACCGGTCGCATCAACAACACGCTGGTCGTGCCGCGCAACCAGCGGAATCGCATGGATGCCCCTAATTTGGGGTCCATTGTTTCGGCATTTTCGGAGCCGGGCGTGCTACCTGCGGCAGTGACGATTCCAAGGCCCATCGGTCACAGCGGCGTGACATACTCCGGAACGCATGCTGGGTGGCTGGGTGCGAGGCACGACCCCATGGAGATTGCTGCGGCCGCCGGAGGCAGTACCGAACAACCCACCGACTCAATGGCTCTTCTTCAGGACCTGAGCGACACACGATTGCTTGCCCGACAGGGTTTAGTCCGCACGATCCACCAACTCGAACGTCGATTCGATCAGCTTCCGGCGGCACGGAGCTTCGACGATTACCGCGATCAGGCGGTGCGCATGCTGACCTCGGCCGCCGCACAGAATGCCTTCCAACTGGAAAAAGAAGATCCTCGCATTCGTGACAAGTACGGACGCAACGAATGGGGCGAATCGATGTTACTGGCCCGTCGACTCGTCGAAGCGGGAGTGCGATTGGTGACGATCTCGTGGATGACAGTGTTCGCCAATGGAGTGGTCTCCAATGTATGGGATAACCACGCCGGAACGAACATGCTGACCGAGTTGTACTGCCTGAAATCGCTCGATCCGGGCTTTGCGGCCCTCATGGACGACCTGTCGGATCGAGGCCTGCTTGATGACACCCTGGTGGCGATGTATGGCGAATTTGGTCGAACGCCGTTGTTGAATGCGACCCAGGGGCGCGATCACTGGGGCCGCGTTCAAACGGCGATCCTTGCAGGAGGGGGAATTCAGGGAGGCCAGGTCTACGGCAGCAGCGACAAAGACGCGGCCTATCCCGCGTCCAACCCCGTCTCACCGGAAGACATGCTAGCCACGATCTATCACAGTTTAGGCGTCGATCCGAATGCCGAACTCCGAGATTCGCTGGGCCGCCCCCACCGCGTGGTTGAAGGAACACCACTGGCGGCACTGTTCTAGTGTCGGCCGCCGTTGAGGGAAGGGAGAAGATATAGGCTGCCAGAACACCAGAACAGATAGGTGCCATGCACTCGTCGAAAAAGGCTCGGTTGGCTCGTGTTGAGGTGTTCACAGCAGACGAAATCGCCATCGTGCATGTGATGAATCGCTGGGTGGAACAGCCTGTATAGGCTGTGTTGCGAAGCAACAAGAAGCTTATGTGTGCATGTCAAACGTTCCTGGCATGCCGGATTGCAGAAGATCGCTTTCCCATGGGATTCTTGTGCCTGCGGCACACTCCCACTCCGTGGAAGTGCCACCCAGTCGAGTCGCCCTCATGACAACAGACTGTGTGAATAGCATCGGTCCTCATGATATTAGCCAGAACAGAAGCTCCCTTCACTGCTCTGGTCCGCCACACCGGAGCAGCCAACAATTTGATTTGCGGCCTCGCTCAAATCTCATCCCGATGCGATGTCAAAAAGACGGCACCAACCGGGTGAACTTCGCCGCACGAACTTCACGCGGTCTGTGTGACGGGAGCACCGAACGGATGGGCGTTAACTTGCTAAGGTCGGTCTCACCGACGAGGGTTCGCGCGTTGCATCTCGGGCACTGGAGTGTCGGATCGGAGCGTCCGGATAATGCACTGTCTCCCACTTGGTCACGCCCATGGGATGGCTGGAATACAAATCTCAATTCGAAGTCTCGCAGCGTTACTCGAATGCTGATGCTTTTCGGAATTGCATTGTTGCCTGATGCACTTGCAGAGCTATTGGACAAAAAGCCGATGGAATCTGATCGGCGAGATCAAGTAACGGAGAAAGCCGCCTGCAGACAAAGCTGCAAACGGCTTTCAACGTGCGAGGAATGCAGCAAGTCATTGTAGGCTAACTGATGGCGTCTAAAGGAGTAGGTGCCCCAATAAAAGATTCCCCCAAGACCGGGTTTCCACGTCACACATACAAACGTTAAACCGCCGAGGGCTCCCATATCAACGAAGGCGAACGATTGTCGGGCTGAAGGTTGAGGAATTGCTGTCGCAGACAGGAACTTGTCGGTGTCAGATGGCGGGCAAGTGTTTGATTCGCACGAGACGAATGCCATCGTCGCGGCGTTCGAGCGTGTCAATCCAGTTAACGGCCTCCCAGTGATATCGAATCTGGACTCTGGGGATCATTCCTGAAAGCAAACTGGTCTCCGCCGCATGGAGTTGTTCAGGCGTGCTGAGTCCCGGTGTCGTTGCACGCTGAGCATTGGGTAACCGCTGCATCAGCAATACCTTCGAAGCCAGCGATTCAATGTCCGAGAACAGTTGCCGCACCTGCTCCACCGACAATAAACCTTCACACATTGGCGGCAATTCCGTGAGGTTGACACCGCCGTGGTTCTCGGGAAATGCCACGGGCTGCAATGTTTCCTGCGACTGTCCCATCACGGGCTTGCGATCCACAACCGACGGGCTGTCTCCCGGAGTTTCGACCTCTGACCGTTGAGGTCTCAGTCGAAACCAGTCGCGGCGAGACATTCTGACGTTCTCTGACATGACAGCACTACTTCCTGATTTCAGGGCCGGGAAGAAACTTCGGTTCCGCATTCATTAGCGTCTGCTCCATCGCAGCGGAAGGAGTATGGCATTGGAGGCAATTGCTTCTCCACGGATGGGTCGTGCGAATGCCTTGTCTTCCCTCATAACCATGGCAGCTCATGCAGTCAGATCGCATCCATGTTGTATGAGGAATCTGTGGAGGAGCGCCGGGGAAAGCTCGCGGACCGGCTGTGGGAGCAGGCAGGCCAGCAAACAGATTTTCCCGAAAGACCTCGGCGGGTAAATGTCGCGGCTGACTTTCAACATGGCACTGAGTGCAGTTTGCCAGAAATGCGTGTGACATGCGCGGAATACGCAAGGACGCTGTGACAACTCCTGTCTGATGACAAGCGACGCACGAAGCGTCCGATTGGTGATCGATGGCATGGGGAACCGTTGGTGGTGCCCCGTTGAACGCGCGGTTTTGGGCACGCTGCTGTAACGCGACAAGTTTTTCTTCAGGGGAAATTCGGATCTCCGCGAGCGGCTCAATAGTGGACTTCAAAGTCGAAAGTTGAGTGCCCGAACGATCCGATCTACTGGTGGCAGCCATTTCAGAATAATGAGTCGCGAGGATCACTCCTTCTTCAGAAGTGCGCTGCGGATCTGTCGTCTGTTTCACTCGGACTGAATTTGAATCGGCCGCAGTGATCTTCATCGGCGCTTGCAGTCCGGTAAAATATCCGGCGACAGCAACAGACATTACAACAAAGGCAGTCAGGATTGCCGCATGCGACTTTTGATCCGCGGTCATGACGGCACCTTACTGATTCTGACGGCGGCCTTTTTATAATCAGGCTGCTTTGAGAACGGATCCATCGCATCCAGCGTTAGGTCATTGATCATCAGCGTTTCATCAAAGAACGGAACGAAAACGGTCCCCTGAGGCGGTTTGCCTCGACCGTCGATCCAGACAGGAATCACCAGTGACCCACGGCGGGATTCCATTTTGATTCGGTCACCGTTTTTCACACCATGCGCGGCGGCATCTTCTGGGTGGAGTTCCGCGTAGGCTCCCGGCATGGCACGACTGAGTTCAGGGATACGACGAGTCATGGAGCCTGAGTGCCAGTGTTCGAGGACTCGCCCGGTACACAGCATGAACGGGTAGTCCTGATCGGGAACCTCGGCTGGTGCAATCCACGGATGAAACCAAATCTGAGCGCGATCATCGTGCGTGGGCGAGTGATAGAACTGAATCTCTTTTCCTGCGGCCACGTAGGGGTCGAAACCTCCGGCAAAACGAAAGTGCGTCTCCTTCCATTGTCCATCCGTTTCCACAACCGGCCAGCGGAGTCCTCGGGCTTTGACGTACTCGCCATAAGGAGCGAGGTCTTTGTGTTTGAAGCGGGAGAACTTCCGGTACTCTTCAAACAGATGCTCATCGACATTGGTGTCGTAATAGTGTTCCCATTCCCAGACGGGGACTGTCGCTCCGTCGGCGTTCTTCACTTCGAAAAGAAACTGACCATCTCGATCTTTCATTCCTTCGATGCCGCGGTTGAATAACTCATGAGCAACAGCAATCGTCTGCCAGCAGTCGTCTCGAGCCTCGCCGGGCGGATCAACCATTTTGAACCAATGCTGCGTTCGACGTTCTGAATTGCCGACCATGCCGTTCTTTTCGACCCACATGGCCGAAGGCAAAATCAAATCGGCCAGTCGAGTTGTTGCGGTGGGATACACATCGCTGACAATCAGGAACTTATCTTCGAGGCCGGCTTTGTTGTCTCCCTTTGGGTTGAACAACTTGTTCAGGTTCGGCAATGTTTGACCGGGATTGGTCACCTGAACCCAAATGGTCCCGATGTCACCGCCCTGACTCGTCGGAGTACAGAAGCTTTCCCACATTTTGAGCGTATGGTGCCCCGGCGTGCCATTGATTCGTCCCCCAGGCACATGCCAGATGTCTTCCGCCTTCTTTCGATGTTCCGGATCGGCGACGACCATTCCGCCGGGAAGTGCGTGAGACAGCGTGCCGACTTCTCGAACAGTACCGCAGGCAGACGGTTGACCGGTCAGACTCGTAGGAGCGTTTCCGGGAGTGCCGAAATGCCCGCTCAGCAGATGGATACCGTGAACCATCGTATTGATCGCCGTACCGCGAGTGTGCTGGTTCATTCCCATGCACCACAGCGATGTGATCTTCAATTTCGGATTGCCGAACAGATCGGCGAGCATCCGAATCTGGTCTGCAGGCACGCCTGACAACGACTCCACATGCTCGGGGGTATACGGTTCCAACAGCAACTTGTAGTCGTCGAAAGAGATGGCCTTGCCGTGCAGATTGGGGTTCGCATCGTCCGGAGCTTTGAAGCTGCAGAATGATTCCACAAACTTCTGACTGTAGGTGCCGTTTTTGATCAGCTGATGTGCGATCCCGTTGGCGATGGCAAGGTCGCCGTGCCCTTTCATTTCCAGATAATGCTGACAGGCTTCGGTTGTCCGTGTGCGTCGCGTGCCGATATCAATCAGCGTCACGTTTTCTCCGCGACTGCGTCGATCGATGACTCGCGAGAACAAAACGGGGTGCATTTCTGCGGGATTGTTTCCCCACATGATCAGCACGTCACACACGTCGAGATCGTCGTAACAACCCGCAGGCTCATCAACCCCGTAAGTCGCCAGAAATCCAGTCACGGCTGAAGCCATGCATAGCCGAGCGTTTGGGTCGATGTGATTATTAGACAAGCCGCCCTTCATGAACTTCTGAGCGGCGTAGCCTTCTGGAATCGTCCACTGACCGGAACCGTAAAAAGCAAACCGATTCGGCGCGGCCTGGATCCGATCTGCGATCGTCCGGATGGCGTCTTCCCAGGAGATTTCTCGATAGCTGTCACCTTCGCGAAGCAGAGGTTTGGTCAGTCGATCTTTTCCGTACAGCGCCGCTCCGACATGATATCCCTTGACGCACAGCAGGCCCTTATTGACCTCGGCATTTTGATCACCTGCAATGGCAACAACCTTGCCCGCCTGCACTCCGACCTGCACATGACAACCGGTTCCACAGAATCGGCAAGGCGCCTTTTGCCAATCGACTCCAACATCAGGTTCGTCGGCAAGGATGGGCAACGCAAAACTGGTTCCACCGGCAATAGCTGCGGCTGCGGCCATCGCAGAGGCTTTGATGAAGTCTCGACGCTGAAAAGCATCGCTTCGTGGCTCAGGATCACGACTCATAGACAGGTCGACTTTCCGAAAGGAGTCACAGGATCACTGTCCGACTCGTCTTCAAAATGAACAAACACAACATCGACGAACGCCACACCAGGAATCTGCTGCAGGCGTCGAGTAATCTCTTCAAGTGAATCGGGATCGGGTGAGTCAATCATCACTGGCAGGCGATGTGCGAAAGCCTTTGCGTCGCTGAGTTCCACGCCGGGGATGCGGGAAATTTGACTCACGATTTCTGGAAGATCAGCGACACCCTTGTCGAGTGTGGCAATAAGACTGGCGATCATGGTTTTCTGTCGTTCACAGCGATTGAAACTGTGTCAAAGAGACTCATCTTGCAATTCCAGACAAAGAAGTCTACATTTCCAGGCATGATCTCGTCAACAGCGACATATGCACTTCGAGCGGTCGTCTATCTGGCAAGTCAGCCAGGTGGGTACGTTAGTCGGTCTGAGATTTCGGATACGACGATGGTGCCGCACGAGTATTTGCTCAAGGTGCTGAACCTGCTGGATAAAGCTGAGATTGTGGAATCGCGTCGTGGTCCGGGCGGGGGTTATCGTCTGCGGATGTCTGCTGACGAACTCACATCACTTGAGGTTGTGCTGGCGGTTGATTCAATTCCAAGGATTACAACATGCCCACTGGGCATTGTTGGGCATAAGAAATTGTGTCCGCTGCATCAACTTCTGGATGAAGCAGCCAAACGTGTGGAAGCAGCATTCGCCGAGGTGAGGATTTCAGAGTTGTTGCCACGAAAACATCCAAAGCAATGCGATTTCACGAATGCCATTTCAAGCCATTTAACGGGTGCTGACGCATGAAGGGCGGGTCGCGTGCTTTATTTGTGTTGCTGTTGTTCCTCGCTGTGTTTGCCGGGGTTACGGCGGCGATGCAATTGAGTGATGATGCCGATGGCAGCACTGCCCAACAGCCTGTCAGCAATCCGGTGTCTGCGACGCCGGATACAGGCAAGTTTTCAGTAACGATTCGCAAGCCGGCAGGCCCGCCTCGCGTAATCACGCCCCTGAAAGACATTCACGGTGAATCCGTGACGGCCGCATGTTCCACCTGTCACACGACTCGCCCGCCAAATCATCAGAACAAGACAGTAAAGTCACTGGATGAATTCCACAGCGGGATGGCTTTTTCACACGGCACGGTAAGCTGTCTCTCTTGCCATAACCCAGACGATTACGATTCACTGCAGTTGGCCGATGGCAGTCGTGTCGACTTCACCGACGTGATGACTCTTTGCGGTCAGTGCCATGGACCGCAGTTGAAGGACTATGAACACGGCGTCCACGGCGGACTTAACGGGTACTGGGATTTGACTCGCGGTCCGCAGCAGAAAAACAACTGCGTGGATTGCCACAATCCTCATGCACCTCAGTTCCCCAAGATGCAGCCGACGTTCAAGCCTAAAGATCGATTTCTCGAACAGGTGAGGTCGGAACATTGACCACTGATAAGCATCCGCCGCAAAATACAACCGGCAACGATTCTCAGGCAAAGCTGCTTCCGATCCTTGACCAGCCCTCGACGCGCCGCACGATGCTGAAAACAGCCGGGGCTGCGCTGGGGTTAGCTGCCTTTGGGGAAGCACTTTCCCCATTGATGGTGATCCCTGAGAATGTCTCCGTCGATGAGTTCCTGCAGCAGCACTACAAGGAACTCTCCGATGATGACAAAAAGAAAGTGTTCGCGCGGCTGGAGGCAGAGACGAAGGAACAGTTCGGCGCCGATGTCACGATTTCCGATCCACGGCCGATTCCCGGTGTCCGCTTTGGGTATGCCATCAACGTCAGCAAGTGCAACGGCAATGGCAAGTGCATGGAAGCCTGCAACAAAGAGAACAATCACCACCGAGGCGTTGATCAGTCCTATATTCGTGTGCTGGAGATGACGAAGGGCTCAATGGACATGGAGCACGGCTCCACGACGTTTGATCACACGGTTCCTCAGGACGACAAGTTCTACATGCCGGTGCAGTGTCAGCAGTGTGACAATCCGCCGTGTGTGTCGGCCTGCCCCATCGAAGCCACATGGAAGGAAGACGATGGAATTGTAGTCGTCGATTACAACTGGTGTATCGGCTGTCGTTATTGTGAGGCGGCTTGCCCCTATCATGCCCGGCGATTCAACTGGGAGCCACCTGAGATTCCGGCCGAGGAAGTGAATCCCAATCAGGGCTATTTGTCGAATCGCATTCGTCCGCAGGGAGCAATGGAAAAATGCCACTTCTGTTTGCACCGCACGCGCGAAGGTCGAGCTCCTGCCTGTCAGGAAGCCTGCCCCACCGGTGCTCGAATCTTTGGCGACTTGAACGACCCGGACTCGGACATCAACTACGTTTTGAAGAATAAGCGTGTCTTTGTGCTGAAGGAAGAGCTTGGCACGAAGCCCAGTTTCTTCTACTTCTTCGATTGATGTCCCTTCTCCCCCTGGCAAGGGGGAGAAGGTGGCCGACAGGCCGGATGAGGGGTTATTGATTTTCATCACTGTTGACCATCAAAATATTGATAACACATGACGACCATCTCCGAAGCTGGCACTAACGCAAACGGCACTTCTCATGCGATCCGCAGTTATCCCCGATTTCTCTGGTGGGGACTCGGGCATGCGACAGATGGCAACTTGAGTTTCTACGTCTGGATGTTCGTTCTGACAGCCATTGCTCTTGTCGGTGCCAATGCGTGGGCTCATCAGGTCGCGGAGGGAATGATTGTCACCAACATGACGGACCATGTCAGTTGGGGACTTTACATTGCGAACTTCACTTTTTGTGTTGGCCTCGCCGCCGGTGGTGTGATGATGGTCATCCCGGCCTATCTCTATGACGATGAAGAGATGCACAAGGTGGTGATTATTGGTGAAGCCGTCGCCATCGCGGCAATTGTCATGTGTACGCTGAGTGTGCTGGTCGATCTTGGACGACCGGATCGGTTCTGGCACTTGATGCCAGGCATTGGTCGTGTCAACTGGCCAGTGTCGATGCTGACGTGGGACGTGATAGTGCTGAATGGCTATCTATTGATCAACGTGCATATCGTGGGCTACCTGCTGTACATGAGATATCTCGGTTGCAAGCCAAATCCAAAATGGTACGTGCCGTTCGTATTTCTCTCGATCATCTGGGCGATCAGCATTCACACCGTGACTGCGTTTCTCTACTGCGGACTCGGGGGGCGGCCGTTCTGGAATACCGCACTGTTGGCTCCAAGATTTCTCGCATCCGCGTTTGTCAGTGGCCCAGCGTTCATCATCCTCGTCATGCGAATCCTTCGAATCACCACTGGCTATGCGGCCCCTCCCGGGCCCGCTCGAACGTTGATTCAGATTATTCGAGTCGCCATGACAATCAATCTGGTCATGCTGGCAAGCGAACTGTTCACGTTGTTCTACACGGGCGGAGCGCACGGGGCCTCAGCAAAGTATCTTTTCTTTGGCAGTCACGGGCACTACGGCCTGGTGCCGTGGATCTGGACCGCCATTGCCTGCAACCTCATAGGGACGGCACTTTTCTTCATGCCGAATGCTCTTGAGCGAGGCAGCGTGCGAATTGCAGCCTGTGTCCTGTGCATTGTCGGAATCTGGATTGAGAAGGGCATGGGACTCATCATCCCTGGCTTTATCCCATCGACACTTCATGAAATCGTGGAATACACACCGAGCCTCGTGGAATGGAAGGTTACGGCCGGCATTTGGGCTATTGGATTCATGCTGCTGACCGTGCTTCTCAAGCTCATTGCAACTGTGTTTTCCGTAGAAAAGCTGAGCGTCACGTCCGGGTCGGCTTCGAACTGAACAAGCTCCCAGCAGGATCAGCGAAAACCACGGCTCATTGTCATCAGGACGGCCGTCAGTATCGCCACTGTGACAACTAACGTCGGTCGGTTTC
>JANOZG010000058.1:0-5728 GCA_031429275.1 Planctomycetota bacterium | reverse complement strand
CGGGAAGTCTGGCGATTGGATTTTGCCGATGAGCCCATGTTACTTGTCAATCCTCGTGTGGTTGCAAAAAAGCAACTTGTCCAGTCTGTCGAGTTTCAGTCACTTGTGCTTCCGGAAATACTGCGAAGCATTCTGAATCGTATTTTGCTGGTAGAACAAATCCGGGTTCCGGACGATTCAGACGACTGGACATCACGTTGGCTGAAGTTTGCGGAATCGATGCCAGGTGTCGGGACAGTGCCCGATGTCGCGGATCCAGAAAGTGATCTGGATTGGATCGACGCTGCGATAGGTTCCTTTTGTCGTTGGCGCAGTGTCGACAGGCAATTTGCTGGCTTCTGGAATGCCAAGGGTGTGCCGGATGAAACTGCAAGTTGATGAGTTCCTGTAGGACGGGGTCTCCCGCCTCGTCCCGGACAATGCGATCGGGAATCAGGACGGGACTGGAGTCCCGTCCTACGTGGATTTACTCTCTCGGTCGGCCGCTGATTTCTATGTCGCTTTCTGGCCTTTCTTCTTCTCCCCATCTGCACCCGGAACGGCGCGTGGCGAAAGGTATTCATCGAACACAGCTCCGCGGTCGAATGCGCGAGGATCGTTCTGCGATTTCAGTTCAGCCACAAGGGTTTTATTCATCAATGCCACTTTGTCTGAATACGCCGAATCGGACACCAGATTGTTGACGCAGTCCGGGTCTATCGACAAATCGAAAAGCTGCTCCGCCGGACGTTTGCCAAATGCGTGCTGCCAGTATGTGCTGGTGTTTCCAAGTTCTTCGATCAAACTTTTTGTGGGACTGGCGTCTGTGTCCTTCAGTCCAAGATCAGGATTTCCGCACGGCCAGCGATCGGATTCAAAGTTGCGTACATAAAGAAAATTGCCTTGTCGAATGGCTCGGACGGGATATCCAAGTCCATGCGGACTTCCCGGGCGAGCCAGCACATCGTTTCGTTCTCGCCCAAGGATTACGAATGGACGCCGCGATGTCGGTTTGTCTTGCATCAGATCCGTAAAACTGTGGCCGGAAATTTGCGACATCCCGGCGGCTTGCCCATCGACACCAAACAGTTCCAGAAATGTCGGTGCCAGATCGATGAAGTTTATAAAGTCGGCAACTCGACGACCGGGATGAACAATTCCGTCAGGCCAGCATGCCACAAAAGGAATATGATTCGCGTCGTCAAACGTGTGCCCCTTGACTCGAGGGAACGGCATGCCATGATCCGACGTTACGATCACAAGCGTATTCCTGGCCCGGCCGCTGGCTTCGAGCGCTGTAAGCAACGCGCCGATCTGCGTATCGTAGTCTTCAATCTCGGTCGCGTAGTCGAGCATATCGCGGCGGATCGTTTCGTTGTCGGGCCAGTACGCGGGAACTCGATCAATATCCTCAAGTTTTTTCCCCACGGCGATCCCCGCATCGCGCTTGTAAGGGCGATGTGGATTGCTGCTGCCGAACCAGTAGAAGAATGGTTGATCACTTGGCGTGGCTTCCAGAAAAGCCATCAATCCCGCCCCCGGATTCTCCGACTTTTTCGATACCACGGATTTCATAGCAAAGTCGCGCGGGGTGCCATCCGACAATTTTGCATCGCCCGGCCCCCAGCGTTTGCCCGCTCCACCACAAGCAATATTCTGACTTGCCAGCGCTTCAGTAAACGCGACGTACTTTGCAGGAAAATACGGTTGATGGTTGGCGGCTTCTTCCAATTGCCATGGGTAACGCCCGGTTAGAATTGCCGCTCGCGAAGGAGCACACTTCGATGTTGGAGTGTATGCGTTGTCGAATACCAGCCCTTGCTTTGCAAGTCGATCGATGTTTGGCGTGCGAACCCAGCGGCAGTTATACGCTTCGCCGAAGTGCCTTGATGCATCATCAGCGATAATAAACAGCACGTTCGGTTGCTGCGGTTCCGAAGCGTATGTTGTTGTAGAAATGCAGGTGACAAACAACAAGAACAACAGAGCTCTGATCACTTTTGTTTCCTTGTGGAAGGGCAGACATCGTAAACCTTGCGGCATGTTTCCTCGCATGAAACCAGCGGTCACACAGAAATGTAAGTGATTCACCATGCAGAAAGGAACAAAGTGACCGGTTTTCACAGCGACAATCTTCACGAACACCGCAGACGATGGTGTTTTGCACCGATTTTTCGGGGGTGCAGTTCCCGGAAAAACCCGCAATTTTCGATTGAAGATAGACGAGTACCACACATCTAAAGTACCATTGGGGCAGTTCGGTCGGTGTATCTGCTCGAACTCCCTCCTGTGTTTTTACGTGACAGTTCACAATTGTCGCATCCTTCCTCACGGCCTGAAACGGTAATCGTATGGCCTCATGTCGAAAACTTCGGATCTCCCGACAGCCGATGCGCGTCCTTTTGATGGCGTTGTTCGCAACATGGTTTTGCGGGCCTCAGTTGCATGCTGATGATCACCGAGTCGTAAGTTTCATCAACGACGTTATGCCGGTCCTGACAAAATCCGGTTGCAATGCTGGGGTGTGTCACGCAAAAGCTGGCGGCGGACAGAATGGTTTTCAGCTTTCCCTGCTTGGGTTTGAGCCGCAGGAAGATTACGAACATCTGTTCAAAGAGAATCGAGGTCGCAGATTATTTCCGGCGGCCCCTGAGCGCAGTCTGTTGCTCATGAAGGCAACGGGAAAGATGCCCCATGGTGGCGGAGTTCGTGTCTCTGTGGATTCTGAAAACTACCGTTTACTACTGAACTGGATTCGACAGGGAGCGGCTTACGACGCAGAGTCCGCGCCGCAATTGATGACGATTGAAGTGCAACCATCGCGGGGCACGGTTCACCGAAGTTCAGAACAACAATTGAAGGCTGTGGCGAAGTATGCAAATGGCAGCGAACGCGATGTGACAGGGCTGGCTCTTTTTGAATCAAATGAAAAATCCATGGCGGATGTCAGCGATAGCGGGCTGGTGAAGATTTCGGACATTCCAGGCAAGGTGGCTGTGATGGTTCGATATCAGGGTAAGGTTGCCGTCTTTAACGCTTCCGTACCGTTAGGAGCGCCGGTTGAGAGGGTGCCCGCGTCGAATAACTTTGTTGATGACTTCGTCTTCAGCAACCTGAAAGAAATCGGCGTTCCGCCATCGCCGGTTTGCGACGATGCAACATTTATTCGACGTGTGACGCTCGACATCGCTGGCCGTTTGCCTATCGAGGCTGAAACGCAGACGTTTTTCGCTAATCAGGACAGCGACCGTCGCGAACAAGTGATTGATTCATTGTTGCGAAGTCCGGAGTATGCAGACTTCTTTGCGAATAAGTGGACGGCGATGCTTAAGAATCGCCGCGATGACGCGAGTGACATGACGTCGAATTTTGCGTTCTACGCCTGGGTGCGCGATAGTCTTCTGGCGAACAAGCCCTACGATCAGCTGGTTCGTGAGCTTCTGGCGGCAACAGGGACTGTCATCGGAAATCCCCCCGTTGCCTGGTACAAGCGAGTCAAAGAACCAAAGCAGCAACTGGAAGACGTGGCTCAACTGTTTCTCGGCGTGCGAATGCAGTGCGCTCAGTGCCATCATCATCCATTTGAACGCTGGAGCCAGGATGATTACTATAGCTTTGCTGCATTTTTCACTCAGGTCGGTCGCAAGCCGTCTGCGACGCGCGGTGAAGATTTGATCTTCCACAAACGTGGAGTCGCCGTCGCGACCAACATCAAGAGCGGTTCCGCGCTGAAGCCTGCGGCGCTGGGTGATGCGATTTCGGAGATTGCTCCTGATGAAGATCCGCGACTCAAGCTGGCGGACTGGATGAGCAATCCACAGAATCCGTTCTTCGCGAAAGCCGTGGTGAACCGCTATTGGAAGCATTTCATGCGACGGGGACTGATCGAACCAGAAGATGATATCCGCGACACGAATCCACCGACTAATCCCGAACTGCTGGCGGCGCTCGAAAAGCATTTCGTTGAAAGCGGCTTTGACCTGAAGGAACTTATACGAATCATCACGCGATCGAATGCGTATCAACTCAGTTCCGTACCGAACGAATACAACGTCGCAGACGAACAAAACTACTCTCGCTACTATCCTCGCCGATTGCAGGCGGAGGTGATGCTGGATGCTATTGATGATTTGACGGGGGCTCGCACCGATTTTCCAAATCTGCCTTCAGGGACTCGAGCAATCGCGTTGCCGGATAATAGTTACAACAACGCTTCACCGTTCCTCAAAGTCTTTGGCCGACCGGAAAACGAGAGCGTTTGTGAATGTGAACGTATTCAATCGTCGAGCCTCGCTCAGAGTCTGCATCTGATGAATGCGGGTGACATTAAAGCGAAACTGGCGACTGGCGGTGGTCGAGCGGATCGATTGGCAAAATCTGAATCGCCGGTGGAAGATCGAATTCGTGAATTGTACAGAGCCGCGTTTTCTCGGGAGCCGCATGAAGCTGAAATGAAGGTCGCGATGGATTACCTCAGCGAGCCACAGGTTGATGCGGCGGGCAATCCGATCAATCCGCAGGCTGTTGCGGTCAATAGTTTTCAGGATTTAATCTGGGCGTTGATCAATACGAAAGAGTTTTTGTTTAATCATTGATGCAGGATGGAACTCCGGTCCCGTCCGGAAGTGATGAGTGGCGGGACGAGTCTGAAGACCCGTCCTGCGAAAAAAGTGGTTTGGGTTAACCAGGGTGAACACATGACAAGAATTCGATCACAAATCTGCTTGTTTGCGATTTCTGCAATCACTTTGTCAGCAGCGAATTCGACTCTCGCTCAATCCGTCTGCCTGCCGCTACCGCGATTGCTTACCACGATGCCGATGGGCGGCACTGTCGGAACGCAGATAGAACTCACGACCTCGGGCGAGAACATCGAAGATATCAAAGAGATGATCTTCACGCATCCAGGGCTCACCGCAACGCCGAAGCTGGACGCCAGCGGTCAACCGGAGCCCAACAAGTACATCGTCACGATTGCCGCCGATTGCCCAACTGGAATTCACGAAGCCCGGCTGATGACGCGGCTCGGCATTTCATCTTCACGAGTTTTCTGTGTCGATACGTTGCCCGAGGTGACTCGAACAACGGCGAATACATCGCTGCAGACGGCAATGGAGCTGAACGTAAATTCCATCGCCAATGCCGTGATGACGGATCGTGCAGTTGATCATTACTGGTTTAATGCCGTCAAAGGGCACCGATACGTCGTCAACTGTGCTTCGCGCGGGATTGATTCGAAACTTGATGCCGTGCTGATTATCGGCGATTCCGAAGGACGTGATCTGATTGTCGAACGACGCGGCGGAATGCTGGACTTCACGGCGACGGCAGATGGAAAGCATGTAATCAAAGTTCATGAACTGACGTTCAAAGGCGGCCCGGCCTATTACTATCGTCTGTCGCTTCAGGAACTCACTGTCGATGCGCCACTGCCTGTGTTTGCTTCGACGAAAACAGTGAACTCATTTTCATGGCCGCCACAGGGACTTCCGCAGAATGCAGCTCTGGCCGAAGTGGAGCCCAATAGCACTCAGGCAGAGGCTCAGAAGATTTCACTGCCGTGCGACATCGCGGGAAATTTCTTTCCAGCCGCCGATGTCGATCGATTTGAATTCACGGCAACGAAAAGTGAAGTCTGGTGGATTGAAGTTGCATCTGAACGACTCGGCCGTCCGACCGATCCTGCAGTCATTGTTCAGCGGGTGACAGGCGAAGGCGCGGACCAGAAATTGGTTGATATCGCGGAATT